>JAHEFL010000333.1:2662-3303 GCA_024640205.1 Flavobacteriales bacterium
TAAGTTATCCCTTGAATGGTTCTGAACTCTGAACGCATGACGGGTACAGAAAGTTTGCCGCTATTGCTTCGGACCGTCACGGTTCACATTAATTAACGCCGCTGGTCCCTATTAGAGATGGTCGAGATACTGCTCCTGAACTGACTGTCGGGCGTTCGGAAAACCTTGAAAACGGCCTCAAAAAAGCCCTTCAGTTCCCTAGGGGTCGGGATGGATCGCCTCCAGAGTGGGCAAGGGAACGGACATCCACTTATATTTGCCGCCCCGCTGCCAACATCGCAGAGCTGGTTCCTGTCATACCGCCAAGATGGCGGAAGGAATGCGGTTCAAGCATCGTTCTTTGGAAGCAGTGGACAATTGGAGGCATAGCTCAGCTGGTTCAGAGCATCTGCCTTACAAGCAGAGGGTCGCTGGTTCGAATCCGGCTGCCTCCACAGGACCGATCGGAACAGGTTCCGGTCGGTCCGCTCCAGGGATGTTAGCTCAGCTGGTTTAGAGCGCATGCTTCACACGCATGAGGTCGATGGTTCGAATCCATTACGTCCCACTCCTACAGCAGCAAGCCCTTCAGTGAAAATTGGAGGGCTTTGTTTTTGGAATGGGGTAAATAAAGGGGCAAATAACTTTGACCTGGACCGGTC
>JAHEFL010000334.1 GCA_024640205.1 Flavobacteriales bacterium
CAAACACCTTGAAGGCGATGGTCACGCCACATCGACGGCGCCGATCCAACTGAAGTATGACCAGCACCAGTTGACCTTTCATATCCGTAGCAACGAACGGGCGAATGCTCCGGCCGTTCGGTACGCTTATCGCATCCCTGACTTGGACACCACATGGACCGATGCGGGACGGGAGGAACGGATCACGATGGCCCATTTGATCCCAGGGGACCATACGTTCCAAGTGCGTGCGAGGAAAGGGGATGGACCGTGGGGACCGATCAGCGAAGCGCGTTTCATCATTGCTCCACCCTACTGGGCCACCTGGTGGTTCAGGGCGTTGATAGTGCTTCTTGTCGCAGGGATCATCACCCTGATCTTCCAGTGGAGACTGGCTCTCCGGACCCAAAAAATGGAGGTCCGATTCGCTCGTGAACAAGCGCTCTCGGAAGAACGTCTCCGTATCGCGAGCGATCTGCATGATGAGCTCGGTTCAGGACTCAGCGTGATCAAGGTGAAGAGCCAGCTCGCCCTGGAAAGACCGGCGACCAACCCGGCCAATGAAGTCCTACAGCAGGTGGCTTCATCCAGCAGTGAACTCATCGACAGTATGCGCCAGATCATCTGGACCATCCGTTCCGGACAATCCAGCTTGAAGGATCTGGTCGCATACATGCGTAGCTATGCGGTGGGCTACCTGGCCGACCATGAGGTGGCTTGTTCCTTCGGTGTCGATGAGGTCCTGCAGGACCGGCAATTGACCGTGGAGCAACGGCGTGCCTTGCTGTTGATCCTCAAGGAAGCATTGCACAATGTCGTGAAACACGCCAGGGCTTCGCGCGTGACGATCACCGTTTCCGATACCGACCAGCTGCGCCTCCGGATCGCGGACGATGGTGTGGGAATATCCTCGGGGAACGGAACAGGTCCTGCCCATGGGGTCGGACTGAAAAGCATGGAGCGACGGGCGCTTTCCATCGGTGGCGTGTTGGTCATTGAACAGATGGACGGCACCACTATTTCCGTCGTGGTGCCGTTAACCTCGGAACGTACCGGCCCGAACGTGCCATATGGAAATAGCAAAGGAACGGACACCTTTGCGTGATGGATAGCGTACATCCTTTCCGCGTTGCCGTGTTGGAGGATTCACGTAGCGTGCAACAGATGCTGCGCAGCGTACTCACCGATGTTCCTGACCTCCTGCTTACGGAGATCTACTCCAGTACCGAAGCGGCGCTGGAACGCACGGAAGATCCGGCGCCCGATGTCTTCATCGTCGATATCGATCTACCCGGGCGATCCGGTCTTGAGTTCATTGACGAGGCCCGCAATACGCTGACCAATACCCAGTTCATGGTTTTTACGATCCATGACGATGATGATATGGTTTTCCAGGCCCTTCTATGTGGCGCCAATGGTTATCTATTGAAGAGCACTTCGCCCAACTCATTGATCGAAGGCGTCCATGAGTTGATCGCCGGTGGTTCCCCCATGAGCGCCTCCGTGGCTCGGCGCGTGATCGAGCACATGCGCCCCCAGGCCAACGATGGAGGACATCACTTCGAGGAACTCACGGAACGCGAGAACCAGGTGCTGGATCTTCTGTCACGGGGTCTATTGTATAAGGAGATCGCTGAAAAAATGGAACTCTCCGTCTTCACGGTGAAGAACCATATCCGGCATATCTACGCCAAGCTGCACGTGCAAACGCGCGTGGAAGCAGCCAACAAGTATTTCGGGCGGTAAGGGTCGCATGGATCCGACCCGGGGCAGGTATGTCCCCTTACGGTTCATCTTGATCGACGTCATGGCCACATGCCAACCGTGCGCGGATCAGATGCTGTCCAGCAGGTCGAGCATCCCAGTGTTGAAGGGAATGATCGGGTCATATGGCCCGAAGTAGCCATTGATGCCGGTGCGATGTTCCAGGAGTTTTGTCGTGTGATCAAACCGACCCAGGACTTCGCTTACAAATTCCATCGTGTGCGGTGTCCATCACTTCCGATCGCACAGAGATGAACGCTACCAAGAATCAACCCCAACGACCCATGAAAACCCTACGTCCCTTCCTTGCGATGATCTTCTTCGCATTGTTGGCCACTGGTATCCAAGCCACCATTCACACGGTACACAATGACCCGCTTTACAGCGCACAGTACTCTACGATCGCAGCGGCGATCACGGCCGCCAGTGCAACGGACACCATACTTGTCCATGGTTCACCGGTGGGATACCCGAATGTCACCTTGACCAAACAGCTCACGATCATCGGTCCCGGGCACGACCCTGCGAACGGACCTGCTGCTTCATTCTCCTATTGGAGTTTGAACGCGGGAAGCGAAGGAAGCCATTTGGAAGGGATCCAATTCACCTATATGTATGTCGCGGTTCCTGACATCGAATTGAAGGGATGTAAAAGCATCCAATTCGTCACTATTTATTCCGGTGGGGACAATACCTTGATCACCGGTTGTGTATTCGTTGGTTCCAACCTCTCGATCGATGCAGGTGCCGAGAACGTGGAGATCCGGAACACCTACTTCAGTGAAACGGGGAACGCCAACAGCATCAGCGCCCTGAACTCCACGTCGCTAATACACAATAACGTATTCGTTCATTCGAGTACAAGCACGTCTTCCGCCAATATCATTTTTGGCGCGAGCAACGCATTCGCGGTGTTCGTGGACAACGTATTTTACACAGCTACCGTAGCTTGTTTCAATCCGGCTGTCGGCCCGAACTTCATTTTCCAGAACAACTTGAGCTACTCCACCGCTGGGGCTCTTGTTTCCATGGGTCCGAATAATCTGGACAACGTGGCACCCACCTGGGATCTGGGAGGTGACTATCCCACGTTCAATTACGCGCATGACTATAACATGCTATCAGGGAGCCCGCTCACCGGAGCAAGTGATGGTGGTCAGGTAGGCGTGCATGGTGGTCCCTATCCGTTCACCAACCACGGTCTTCCACGCAACATCCCGCGTGTGACCGACACCAATATTCTCACCCCGTATGTCCCTGTCGACGGAACGATCGACGTGAATTTCCAGGCGGTGCAGGGTCAACCCTAACACCCCCATGGTCATGAAGAACGTTCTAACAGCCCTCGGCTGCAGTGCCTTGCTTGCCCTTCAGGTGCAGGCACAGCCCGATCTGCAGGCCGAATATTTCTTCGACTCGGACCCGGGTGTAGGCAATGGTATCGCATTGGTCATGCCTACGGGCCCTTCACCGATGCTCAGCACAACGCTGGTCACGACGGGCCTGGCTCCCGGTATACACCACTGGT
>JAHEFL010000335.1 GCA_024640205.1 Flavobacteriales bacterium
TTGGGCGGGGCTCCACAACCTGGCGGCACATGGACGACCGGTGCAGGGTCACCCTTCAGCGGATCCTTCGACCCGGTCAGTTCCGATCCGGGTGTATTCAACTACACGGTCTCGGGACTCGCACCCTGTCCAGCGGATATTGCCAGCGTGACCGTCGCTGTGACGCTCCTTCCCGACCCAGGGAATGATGGGATCCTTAACCTCTGTGTGGCAGGCGATCCGATCGATCTCTTCCCAGTTCTCGGTGGTGCTGATGGGGGCGGAACATGGAGCGGTCCTACTGGTGCTTTTGACGGAACGTTCTCACCTGCCTTGGATATGCCTGGTCCATACACCTATACCGTCAGCGGTACAGCTCCCTGCCCTTCTGCCTCCGCGGTGATCACCGTGAACGTGCTCCTGAATGCGGATGCTGGGATCGACGGGGTTACAACCCTCTGTGAAAGCGACGGCTCCTTGGATCTGTTCACCATGCTGCAGGGTAGCCCTGATGCAGGAGGCTCATGGTCCGGTCCCAGTGGGAATGCGGTGGGATCCTCCTTCGATCCATCGACCCAACCCGCTGGACCATACACCTACATCCTGTTCGTACCAGCTCCATGCGAGAACGATACAGCCACGGTGTTCATTAGCCTTGTGCAGCCCGTGGATGCCGGTGAGGACGGAAGTGCTTCGCTCTGCTCCAACGACGCTCCGTTGACCCTGTTCAATGTGCTGGGTGGAAGCCCCGACCCGGGTGGCGCTTGGAATGGACCGGGCGGATCCTTCGAAGGAAATTTCGATCCGGCCTCCGACACCCCGGGCGATTATGTGTACACCGTGATCGCCACAGCGCCCTGTCCGAACATGAGCGCAACGGTCGATGTTGCCGTGAACCCCCTGCCCGATGCCGGTTCCAATGGATCGATCACCATCTGTCCCGAAGCCGATCCGATCCTGCTCTTCGGACTATTGGGTGGAACTCCAATGCCCGGTGGAACATGGACAGGACCCGGTGGCTTGCCGAGCGACGGGGTGTTCGACCCGGCCACAAGCCCACAAGGGATCTATACCTACACCGTTCTCGGGATCCTCCCCTGCCCCAACGCCATGGCGAGCTCCACGGCAACGGTATACCTGATCGCGCCACCCAACGCTGGACCTGATGCGGTGAGCTGCTCCCTGGAATACGATCTGAACGCGACCGGTAACTGGAGCAGCGGCACATGGACCGGACCGTCGGGATCCACCTTCGCCGACCCCACCGACCCTGCCACCACGGTAAGCGTTTCCACCGGCGGCCCCTCCACCTTCACTTGGAGCATTCTATCCAGTGACGGTTGTGCCACGGAGGATCAGGTGACGATCACCTTCACCGATGCCATCATACCCACTGTTTCCGTGACCGACGCGATCTGCGCGGGCGCCTGTGACGGGACTGCATCCGCTAGCGCCACCGGTGGCAATACGGGCGGCGCTGGATTCACTTACCAATGGTCCGGTGGTACCCCGGGGCCTGATGGAAGCTCCGTTACCGGACTCTGCGCGGGAACCTATTCCGTTACCATCGCGGATATCAACGGGTGTTCGGTGATCGCCGATCTGGTGATCGAGGAACCCGACCCGATGACCATCGGTCTCATCCAGGCCACCGACGAGGTATGTCCGGGCAATTGCGATGGCACCGTCACGATCACTGCTGGGACAGCCCTGTTGTTCAGCATCAACAACGGTGTGGATTGGCAGCAGTTCAACACCTTCACGGGGCTTTGTCCCGGGGATTTTCAAGTGATGGTGCAGAGTGCCGTTGGATGCCTTGCATCGGGTAATGCAAGCGTGGGAAGCCCCGCACCGGTCGTGGCGAACTTCACCTGGTCACCGGATCCTGTCTTCGTCACCGATCCGACCGTACAGTTCACCAATACTTCCAGCTTCAACGCCACCAGCTTCTCCTGGAACTTCGGGGGGCTGGGTTCCAGCTACGTTCCATCACCGGTCTTTACATTCCCCGGCGTACTTGGTGATGAGTACATCGTGTGCCTCGATGTGACCGACGACAGCGGCTGTCCGGATCAGTACTGCACACGCATCCTCATCGAGGATGTCCTGATCGTCCACGTACCCAATGCGTTCACCCCCGACGGTGATGGTATCAATGATGTCTTCGTGCCGGTCTTCAACATCTATGACGCCGTGGATTACGAGTTCCTGATCTACGACCGCTGGGGTGAGCTGATCTTCCAAAGCAAGGCACCTGGTTTCCCTTGGGATGGACGCATGAATGGAGAACTGGTGGAAACCGAGGTATATGTGTGGAAACTGTTCTTCCGTGATCCCCGGGTCACAGGTAGGCAGGAACGCATCGGCCATGTCACCTTGCTGAAATAGCCTGCGACGGGTTCGAAATAGGCCCATGAAAAAGCCCGGCATGAGCCGGGCTTTTTCATGGAGTGCATTTCCGGTCAAACGTCCAACTTGGCGTAGACGGCGTTCTTCTCAATGAATTCACGTCGTGGTGGTACTTCATCACCCATGAGCATACTGAACACACGATCAGCTTCGGCACCATTCTCGATGGTGACCTGACGCAGGGTACGGCGCTCGGGATCCATCGTGGTCTCCCACAACTGCTCCGCATTCATCTCCCCCAGACCCTTATAGCGCTGTATTCCGATACTGGCATCCTTGTTACCGGCCCTCATCCGTTCGATGTTCGCATCGCGCTCCGCATCACTCCAGCAGTATACCTGCTCCTTTCCTTTCTTGACAAGATATAGCGGAGGTGTTGCGATATAGAGGTATCCTTCCTCGATCAGCTGTTGCATGTGCCGGAAGAAGAACGTCATGATCAAGGTCTGGATATGGCTTCCATCCACGTCCGCGTCGCACATGATCACGATCTTGTGATAACGGAGCTTGTCCATGTTGAGGGCCTTCGCATCCTCCTCCGTTCCGATGTGGACACCAAGCGCAGTATAGATGTTCCTGATCTCCTCATTGTCCAGGATCTTGTGCTGCATCGCCTTCTCCACGTTCAGGATCTTACCTCGAAGTGGCAGGATGGCCTGGAATTCCCTGTTACGCCCCTGTTTGGCCGTACCACCGGCCGAGTCACCCTCGACCATGAACAATTCGCTGAGACTCGCATCCTTGCTTTGGCAATCCGCAAGTTTACCGGGCAATCCACCTCCGGAGAACGCACCTTTCCGCTGCACCAGCTCACGTGCCTTGCGAGCAGCATGCCGGGCAGTGGCGGCGAGGATCACCTTATCAACGATCTGCTT
>JAHEFL010000336.1 GCA_024640205.1 Flavobacteriales bacterium
CCATGCGCATTCCTTGTGGCTACTCATTGCTGCGCGCATGCTCGCAGGGATCGGTTCCGCCAATATCGCGGCTTCACAGGCATACATCACGGATGTGACCCCGCCGCAAGGGCGTGCCAAGGCATTGGGAATGATCGGGGCGGCATTCGGTCTGGGTTTCATCTTCGGGCCACCGGTGGGAGGTTTCCTGAAGGAGCACTTCGGTATGGATGCCGTGGGCTATACCGCGATGGCCTTGAGCCTGGTCAACCTGGTACTGATCTGGATGTTCCTTCCTGAATCGCTCCAGAACAAGGATGCCACGAAGAAGCTCGAGTTCAAACCGATCAGTAATGCGATCCGCGGGATCCGCAACGAACGCTTCCGCGATCTGTTCCTGACCAGTTTCATTTACATCACCGCGTTCAGCATGATGCAGGTCACGGTCGCCTTGCTGTGGGAACAGCACTATGGGCTTAACGATGCGGAGATCGGCTACATGTTCGCGTTCATCGGGCTCAGTTCAGCCATTGTCCAAGGCATCATGGTAGGTTGGCTGACACGAACCTTCGGAGAATCCCGGCTCATGGTCATCGGTGCGGTGCTCATGGCATTCGGGCTCCTGGTCATACCGTATGTCCCGGTGGTCTATTTCGTGCCGCTCGCCTTTGTTCCTCTGCTCTTGCTGGCGTTCGCCAACGGTTGCATGATGCCGAGCATCAGTTCCTTATTGAGCCATAGTGCGACGGATAAGGAGCAGGGCCAGGTGCTCGGAACCAACCAGAGCTTTGGGTCATTGGCGCGCATTGTGGGACCCACGGTCGGTGGGATGCTCTATGGCTGGCATCATACGGGACCCTATATCGTAAGTGCTTTGCTCATGACCGGGACGCTGCTGTTCATCCTTTCCTTCCAGCGGTCAGGACGTGGCGTAATGCGATCCGAGGAGGTGTGATACAAAAGAGTTCGATCGGCATTTCGGGACTACGTTAGCGGAGTAAGGCCGGGTTCTTCCCATTGGGCTAATTTCGCGCCCGATCCGATCGAGAAACCAGCATCCATGAGCGTACTCGTCCACAAGAATTCCAAGGTCCTCGTTCAGGGCTTCACAGGCAGCGAAGGCACGTTCCATGCCACGCAGATGATCGAGTACGGCACCAATGTCGTTGGGGGGGTCACCCCGGGAAAGGCGGCCAGGAGCATATCGGGAAGCCTGTATTCGAGACCGTGGGTGACGCCGTGGCAGCCACCGGTGCGGATGTCAGCATCATATTCGTGCCGCCCGCCTTCGCAGCCGATGCGATAATGGAAGCGGCCGAGGCCGGCATCAAGGTGATCGTGTGCATCACCGAGGGGATCCCGGTGAAGGACATGGTGACCGCCCGCGAATACCTCCGTGGCAAGGATTGCGTTCTGATCGGGCCGAACTGCCCGGGCGTGATCACAGCCGATGAATGCAAGGTGGGCATCATGCCGGGATTCGTATTCAAGAAAGGCCAGGTGGGGATCGTGAGCAAAAGCGGCACACTGACCTATGAGGCGGCGGACCAGGTGGTGAAAGCTGGCTTGGGCATCACCACGGCCATTGGTATCGGTGGCGACCCGATCATCGGAACCACCACGCTGGAGGCGATCCAATTATTCACCAATGATCCGGATACCAAGGCCATCGTCATGATCGGCGAGATCGGTGGCGACCTGGAGATCCAGGCAGCGAAGTGGATCAAGACCAACTGTAAGAAGCCCGTCATCGGGTTCATCGCCGGGGAAACGGCCCCAGTTGGTCGCACCATGGGCCATGCCGGTGCCATCGTTTCCGGTGCTGACGAAAGTGCCGCCGCGAAGAAGAAAGTGATGCGCGAATGTGGCATCCATGTGGTGGATAGCCCGGCGAGCATCGGTATCAAGGTGAAGGAGGTGCTTGGGTGATCACCCGGGACCACCAGGAACCAACTGGTTCAGATGTTCCCGTTCAGCATTACGACCGGTCATATTGGGCCACGCTCTGAGAGCGTTGTTTATCTGCCCGTATCCGTGAGTTCAGATACCGGTTCTGTAGGAACGAGTTCCAGGCCATTCTGACGATCCTTGATCGATCGCCTGCTTCCCTGGGTGAAGGTGAACGTATTGGAACCCGGCTTTCCAGGAACCATCTTTGTGATGCTCAGATGAACGAAGGGGTCTATAGTACCCGCATTGTCCGGCGGTACACGCTACTGTTCATCATAGGTGCCTCTGGACTGTCTGCACGGTCGCAGCCGGTTTGTTCCATCGATCTGGGACCGGACATCACCTTCCTAGGAAGCCCGGTGCAGCTCAGCGGTCCGACAGGCTTCAGTAACTACGTGTGGAATACTGGAGCAACGACAGCGAATATCATCGCCAACGCACCCGGCATATATACATGCCAGGTTTCGTACAATACCGGGAACCTTGTTACGAACGGCACCTTCAGTGCTGGCAACACGGGATTCTCGACACAATTCAATTACAATTCGAATCTGAACCTTGGTGACGGGCATTATTACATCGGCACGAACGCATCAAGCTACCACACGCAATTCTTCGGCACAGGGGCGGGACAGTTCATGATCGTCAACTCCGGCTGGGGTTCGGCGCTGTTCATGGTCTGGTGCCAGAACGTGGCCGTGTGTCCGGGCCAGACCTACACCCTGAGCTATCGTGCACGGACCGTTTCCAACGCCACGCCTGCGCGCTTGCAATGGTGGATCAACGGATCCGCCAGCGGACCTGAGGCGAATTTGCCCACCTATGGGACGGGATGGCAGACCATTACACATACCTGGACCGCCCCGCCGGGGCCAACGACAGCGGCCATATGCCTGCGGGCGATGTCCGGTGAAGGCGTTGGCAACGATTTCGGCCTGGATGACATTTCCTTCAGTAGTACAGTGTTACTCAGCGACCAAGTGGAATTGCTGGTGGATATTCTACCCATCGAGCTCCTGTCCTTCACGGGAGAGGCCAGTATGGGGCAAAGCCACTTGTACTGGCGTACGGCATCGGAACATGACAACGACCATTTCCGGCTGCTTCGTTCGGTCGACCTGGAAATTTGGGAGGAGATCGCCCGTATCCAAGGCGCTGGTAACAGCCAGGCCATACGGGACTACTATGCTGTGGATGGGACTCCTTTCCCGGCTATCAATTATTACGCTCTTGTTCAGGTCGACCTGGACGGTACAGGTACCTGGTCACCGGTTGTGGCTGTCACTCATATCGCCAACGAACCCCACTTGATCGGACCGAATCCAGCACCCGT
>JAHEFL010000337.1:0-991 GCA_024640205.1 Flavobacteriales bacterium
AGGAGTGGGGAGACCAGATCGGTATGAACGAGGCGGGGTTGGTGTTTGATGGACTGGTCATCCAGCCAAAGGATGCGGTGCCGCAACCCGGGAAAGAGCGCGTACAATTCGCCGAGCTGTCGAAGCGCCTGATGGAGCGTTGCGCCAACGTAGCGGAAGCTGCGGCCCTGCTGGCCGAGTACGACCGTGCTTTCCTCCACCATACCATGCTCTTTCTTGCCGACGCATATGGCATGTACGCGATCGTGCAGAGCGATACCGTGATCGTGGGCAATGACCCGCACTTCGCCTGGGGCAACTGGCGCATGACCTCCGACACCGATCCGGATGCCGTTCCCATTCCCCGCTTGCAAACGGGCCGCGCGCTGCTTGCCGAAGGGGTGGAGCCCACGGTGGAAGGAGCGTTATCGGTGCTTAGCGCGATGGGTGCTTGCCGGGAATTCCTGGGCAGCGGCACCATCTTCAGCACCTTGTTCGAGCCGGACAGTGGCCGCGTTCATTTGTACTTCTACCACGACTTCGAACATCCCGTGGTCTTCGACCTGCGCGAGGAATTGGCGAAGGGCGCACACACATTGGACCTCCCCTCGCTCTTCCCTCCGAACGCCGAGTTCCAGGCCCTGCAAGCGTACCGTACACCGTTCCACCAGGCATGGCTGTTCTGGGGCTTGATGGCGTTGGCCGGACTTGCGGTGCTGCTCGGCTTGGTGTGCGGTGTAGTGGTCCTCCTGCGAATTGTCCGGCGCTTCATGGGCAAAGCCGCAGCACCCATCTGGCCACAGCTGATCGCAGGCGCATCCATGGTCGCGCTGGTCGGTTTCATAGGCGTGCTGCTGATTTTGGAACAGGTGTTCTACTTCGGGCTGGGTGATGTGCACCAAGCCCTGGCCGCGCTGCCCTTCCTGCTTCTATTATCCGCAGTGGCCCTGCTCATGTCCGCACGAAAGAACAGGAAGGAGCGCTGGTCGACCTTGCCCGCGCTGGTATTGCT
>JAHEFL010000337.1:1001-3262 GCA_024640205.1 Flavobacteriales bacterium
GTAGCCACGCTACATCAGACACAATGATGGACCTCGCCAGGTTGGCAGTTTCTATTGAAAGCCGTCCAGATCACGAACATCGGATGAAACACCATCGACCAGGTCAACGCCGCCCGACATGGCCCCTGCCATTCCATTGGATGGAAGAGCGACCCCTTACTTCCGCTCGTAGTAGAATACGATGCTCGCCTTGGCCAGCGTCTGCGAATTGATGGTGTAGCCCACCACCGCGGGAGAGGCGCTCGCATCCAGGCCGAGCTTGTCGGTCTTCAAGGCGTACACCGTCATCACATACTGGTGGGGACCATGACCTGCGGGCGGGCATGGCCCTCCATATCCCGGAGCGCCGTAGTCGGTCCTACCCTGCACGCTTCCGGCAGGCATCAAATTCTTCGAAGGGTCACCCGCACCCTGCGGGAGCATGGTGGTGGTGGCGGGAATGTCGAAGGCCAGCCAATGCCACCAGCCGCTGCCCGTGGGAGCGTCCTTGTCGTACAGGGTGATGGCGAAGCTCATGGTGCCTTCCGGTGCGTTCTTCCAATCCAGGGCCGGACTCATGTTCTCGCCGGTGCAACCGAATCCATTGAAGACTTCCTTCATGGTGGCCTGGCCGCCCACGGTGGGACTTGTCAGTGTGAAGGTCTGGGCACCGGCCGTTACGGTGAAAAGGAGCAGCGAAGAGATGATGGTGAGTCTATGATGATGCATGTTGGTGGTTCGGATATGCTTTTGAACTGCAGAATGTAACACGTGAGGATCACGAATGTTCCGGAGCGATCGGTCATCTTAGCCCTGTGCGCGCATTCCATTCCTTCATTCCCCTCGTGCTGTCGGTCTTCCTTGGTGGATGGGCCGGTAAGGCTGCGGCACAGGAACTGGTGGTGAACGGTGACCTGGAGGCGTACAAGCGATGCCCGACCGGCCCGGTAATGAAGCGCTTGAAGGTGGATGGGAAGGTGAAGGCCGCCCAAGGTGACCCGGACCTCTACGCGGGTTGCAGCACTTCTTTCGGCGTACCCGGCAATTGGAGCGGACACCAAGCGGCATGGAACGGTGAGGCTTACGCGGGCCTCGTGCTCACCTCCGACATGGCGGGGGAATGCGTTTCACGGGAGTACCTCCAATTCCCGCTGAAGGAACCCTTGGAGAACGGGCGTCGCTATCGGCTCACCTTTCACATCAGTACTGCGGAACATTCCGGATACGTGACCGATCGTATCGGAGCCCAGTTCAGCACCGTGGACCGATCGGCCAAGGGCCTTCCACCGGGTCTGCGGGAACGGGCCGACATCGAGAACGCGCCGGATCGCCTGCTTCGCGATACCACCGGCTGGGTCACCGTGACCGGTATCCACAACGCGACGGGCGGGGAACGCTTCGTGCTCATCGGCAATTTCCACACCTGCAACTCCTCCACGCGCATCCATGCGGATGCCAGCAAGAAGGCCTCCCTGGAACGCAAAGCGGCCGCCCGCTTGGATACCGATAAGAAGCGCGGTGCCTGGCACGAATGGATGTCCCGCACGGCCTACGTGTACCTCGATGGTGTTTCTCTTGTGCCGGACAGCACCTCGCCGGATCGCGTGAACATCCTTACCAAGGAGCAGGCCTGCACGGGCGATGTGCCACCAGCGACCGGACCGGAGCTGATCTCCGACCCGGGCTTCGACCGCAACCTGCACCCCGCACCGAACAGTTGGCGCAACGCCTCCAGTGGCACCCCCGATCTGATCAAGGGAATGACCGGCATCTACCTCTATTCGGACGGCTACAGGGACAACCGCGAGTACATCAGGACCCCCCTTGCCGAACAGTTGAGCCCATGCAACACGTACCGCATTTCCTTCGATGTCGAGCGGAATGCCTCTTACGCATATGCTGTGGATGCCATCGGCATCGCCGTCACGGACACGTTCACCAAGCACACGGACCGGCTCCGCATTGATCTGCCTTGGGCCTGGCGTTCACCCCCCGGCGCCTTGGTGGATCACGCTGTGACCCTGTGCGGCACCTTCACCCCGCAGGTATGTGCACGCCATCTGCTCGTCGGCAACTTCGATCCGGATAGCGCCACCACCATCGTGAAGTTGGGAGCGCATGGTGATGGTCCGTTCGCGTACGCCTTCGTGGACAACGTGCACCTGGCCGCTGTTTCAAGGGTACCCGGATGTGTGGATCCCTGTCCGATCGTGGAGGAACTTGCCGATACCCTCACAGCGGATGTGACCGCATGGCCCGATCGCATGGTCCTTCATTTCGAC
>JAHEFL010000018.1:0-6508 GCA_024640205.1 Flavobacteriales bacterium
TCGGAATTCTGGTTAGGTGGGAATATCCAGCGGCACCCGAACGCGTTCAGTGGTGCGCATGTCTGTGTCTATGATGAGGGAACGGAATTCGGAAGCACCTTCATCGCGCCAGCTGGCAGCCTGCCGGTCGGCCGCGAACTCTTCCTCGAAGCGGTGGTTCAGCGTTACGAGGAACGGGCCGGGGATTCCTTCAATGCCATCGGGATCGTTTCCGTTCAACGACCCGACAGCAGTTTTGCGTTCTATAAATCGTTCCGCATGAACCCCTTACCCGGCAGGTTGGACGACCACTGGCGTCGGCTGCATTTCGAGGTCCCGGTCGTTGCCCTGGAAGAGGGCGAACATATGAGCTTCTACCTCTGGAACCAGGATCGTCGCTCGCGATTCCTGTTGGATGATCTCTTCATCCGCATTTGGGCGGTGAAGCCCCACTGATCCAGGAAGATCATCGATCGTGGGCCCAGCAGGATTTGAACCTGCGACCAAGGGATTATGAGTCCCCTGCTCTGACCGCTGAGCTATGGGCCCGGTCTACCGCTACTATGCGGCAGCGCGAAAGTAGCGGTCGGAGCCTTCACGACCACGTGGGAACCGTTGCTTGCTGGATGTGCCACGCCATGCAAGCGGCTACTTTCGCGGTCCGTGGAACGCAACTTCGATACGATCATCCTGGACCTGGGTGGTGTGCTCATCGACGTGGACTATGGGGCCAGCGCCAAAGCCTTTCTTGCGCTCGGCTTTCCGGACTTCGAGGAACTGTACTCCAAGGCTCGTCAGGGCCATGTCTTCGATCGCTTTGAGACCGGCGAGTTGGACCCTTGCGGATTCCGCGATGCCATACGCGATCTCGTGCACAAGGACCTGAGCGACGAAGACATCGATGGCTGCTGGAACGCCATGCTCGGTTCCATTCCAAAGGATCGGCTGGAATTGGTCTCCGCCCTGCGCAGATCCATGCCTGTGTTGTTGTTGAGCAATACGAACGCCATCCATGTGCCCGCCTTCGAAGCCATCGTGAAGCGCGAGAACGGCATACCGGACTTCAAGTCCCTGTTCGATGGGGCCTACTACAGTTGTGACCTTGGAATGCGCAAACCCCACCCGGAGATATTCCTGCATGTGTTGAAAGAACACGGTGCCGCTGCAGAACGCACCCTGTTCATCGACGACTCGCCCCAGCATGTCGCGGGTGCACGTCATGCCGGGCTCATGGCGGAACACCTCGACCTCGCGAAGGAGGATATTCTGGGCCTGGTCGAGCGCCTTGGTCTGCTCGAGTGATCGGAGGCATGTAGCTACCCCGGACTACTTTGCACGGGATGTGGGGCCGAGCTTCCTTAAGTCACTGGTCGATCGTCGCGCTGCTGTGCATCAGCATCGCATCCTCGTTCGCGTACCGGATCATTGGTCCGGACGGCAGGGCTTGGCAAAGCGCGATCAACAATGATGGCAAAGGCTACTACGAATACCTGCGCGCACCGCTGGTGGAAGGACCTGGCGCGAAGGACCATGGTGAGGACTGGATGTTCGCCTCCGCAGGCGGAGGTAAGGTCATCAAGTATTTCGTCGGCACCGCCTTGTTCCAGGCTCCGTTCGTGTTGGCTGCCCATGCCTACACCATGTGGTTCGCCGATGGTCCCGAGGATGGTTACTCGATCCAATACCACCTGGCCATCATCCTCTCGGCTTGGGTCTCCTTGCTGCTGGGGCTCCTTTTCACCCGCAGGTTGCTACTGGACTTGGGCTTTGTAGATACGGTCGTCGCTTGGATACTGGTTGCCATCACATTGGGAACCGGATTGCTGGTGCAGGTCGTGATTCACCCTGGTATGTCACATGTGCATTCCTTCTCAGCGATCGCGGCGTCGATGCTGTTCCTGCGCCGTTCTCTTTGGAACGGGTCCGTTCGCCATCACATCATCGCTGGGGCACTGCTCGGACTTGTGTTCATCCTGCGACCCGTGGATCTGCTTGTCCTGGTGGCCCTCCCCTTGATCCTTTTCGGTTCGGGACCACCACGCCATCGGCGTCCGGGACATGGGATTTTCGCTGCGTGCCTGGCCTTCCTTTGTGTCGCATCGGTACAAGCATTCGCATGGAGATACCAATGTGGCGAATGGATCATCCGGCCCTATGCCGGCGAAGGATTCCATTGGGGTCGTCCCGCGTTCCTTGAACACTTGTTCAGTGCCCGGAACGGGCTCCTGTTCTACTGGCCGGTAATTCTATTGGTCCCCGTCGGAATGATCGGACTTTATCGCCGTTCGCGCATGGCGACCCTTTCCCTCCTCCTCTTTCTTCTCTCGTTCGGATATGTCACCAGTGCTTGGTGGAACTGGTCCTACGGGGATGCATTCGGCCAGCGACCGTACGTCGATGTACTCGCCCTGCTTGCCATCCCAATGGCGGCGGCCTTTGGGACTGGTGCGGCAACGGCGCGAACCGGACTCCTGATCGTCGCCGCAATGTTCACTCTGCTGAACCTCTTCCAGAGCTGGCAATACGCCACAGGGATACTCGATCCCGCGCAAATGACCAGTGAGAAATACGCCACGATCCTGTTCCGAACGGACCCTTCAGCCGGCGCGTCACTGGGTGGCATCCATGACCTGCCACCGTATGCCCCCCGAGGCATGACGACGGTACTGGACACCACTGAAATGTGGCGGCCGAATGGTTCTTCATTCTTGCAGTGGTCCATACCCGAAGCGCCTTCCACAATAAGGAATTGGTACGTTGAACTGGACCTGTACCGTATCCGGCTAACCAATGATCCCGCGCCGAACGACACCTTGGTGTTAAGCGGCAATTCGGACTGGTGGCCACGGAACGGAATACCATTCAACTTGGAGCAAGTACCGCACGATGAACGCATTGCGGTGCTCTGGAGGAACAGCCTACGAATACCACCTCAAGAAGAAGGCGACACTATTCGCTTGTGGCACTTGGGGGCGGGAGCCTTTCGCATTGATTCCGTGCACATACGGATCCGGGCTCCGCGTTAGGCAGGGCCTATCTCCTGGCAGAGTTCCACCAACACCCCGTTCGCGCTCTTCGGGTGTATGAAGCATACCAGCTTGTTATCGGCCCCACGCTTCGGCTCTTCGTTCAACAGCACGAAGCCCTCCCCCTTCAAACGGGCCATCTCCGCTCGGATGTCCGCGACCTCGAAGGCGATATGATGGATGCCCTCTCCCCGTTTCTCTATGGCGCGGGCGATCGGACCATCCGCAGTCGTGCTTTCCAGCAATTCCACCTTGTTGGGCCCTGCCTGGAAAAAGGACGTGATAACTCCTTCACTTGCCACCTCTTCCCGCTTGTAGGAAGGGGTCCCAAGTAGTCGGGCATACAGTTCCTCTGCCGAGGCAAGGTCCTTCACAGCGATTCCGATGTGTTCAATACGGATCATGGTGCGGTAGGGGTCTTAAAAATCCGGGTCGTGCTTGGCGTTGGTCGCAAAGTAAGATCCGTGCGGGGAAGGACCGTCCAGCCTGTGCCAATAAAAGAAAAAGCCCCGACCATGCGGGGCTTTCAAGAAGGCAATGGTGACCCTATCGCTTGATGAAGGTCTCGCCGGTCTTGTTGTCGTAATTCAGGTAGTACATATCCCGCTTCAAGCTGGCCACTTCGATGCGGTCCGCGTAGCCACGCTTCACGATGTTGCCGTACTGATCATAGATCTCAAATAACGTCTTATTGCTGAAAATGATCTCCTCTTTCGGCTTCACCGGGCTCCAGGTCACCAAAGCGACGGACGCATCGGTGTATTTCACGCTTTCGCTATACCGCGCACGCTTGGAGAGATCGATCTGCTTTACCCGGAAGGTATTCTCACCGCTGTGAGGCGTGATCTTGAACTCGTAGTTATGCTCTCCGGGTCGTCCTTTGCCCGCCACTTCACCCACCTTCACCCACTTGTTCCAGCGCTTCTGCTCCACGATATAAGGCAACTCACCGGTCTCGTTGCTCGCGGTCCAGCGGTAGATACCATCACTGCCGATGGATTGCTTCACGATATCGAACGTGCTCTTCGGGCGGAGTACTTCCGGATTCAACACCACCGGGGTGCATCCATCCTTGTGCTTGATCTTCACCACCAACTTGTCCCCGACCTTCAATCCGAAATTATTCAGGTCCACTTCGAACGCGCTGGAATTGATCTCATCAGTTGCGATCTGGTCGTTCACCGTGATCTCGAACACGCAGAAACCCACCCCTGCTTCAGAGAACGGATTCTGGATGAAAAGACTTTTGCCCTGGTAGTTGCCTTCCAGTACGATGACCCCGGCCATACCGGGCAAGCTGAAAGCGGCGAGAACAGCTAGGATGAAAAAGCGCATGGTGATCGGTACTCTTCGGAGGACAATGTTACGCTTTCCAAGGCGCTTTTCGAAGGAATGGGTCCTGTTTACGGCGGACCTTGATACAGGTTGCATTACTTCAGCCGACCGCACTTAATGCGCGAAGGCCTTTGCGCCTGCCTCCACCGCCACCTCCAAATGGTTCTCGGCTGGCACGATCGGACAACTGTATCGCCCTCCATAGGCACAATAAGGATTGTATGCTTTGTTCAGGTCGATGGTCACCTCCTTTCCCAAGGGGCCTTTCAGGTCCAGGTACCGACCACCACCATATGTGCTTTCGCCGTTCGTAAGATCGGTGAAGGGTAGGAACAAGTGATCGGCATACTCCGGCTTCTTCACCAGATCGCGATTCTGGTAGACGGTCAAGCGACATTTCGTACCGTGCAATTTGAAACGAAGCTCGCCGATCCCTTTGTACACAGGTCTGCGATCGGTGGTGGTCGCCATCCCGAATTCCTTCCCTTCACGGGCCTTGAAACGGGCCGATACCCGATAGCTGGGATCCGGATCGAAGCGCTCCAGCTCCATGAACGACGCCCGGTCCGCTGCCAGGAGGGGACTTGTGGAACTATCGGCATAGTCCGCATTGATCTCCGCCCAGTAGCTTCCGAGCTCGGCCACCCATGCGCTATCCGCAATTTGGGCGAAGGCACTACCGTGGATCAGGAATGCCCCGATCGGGAGCGACATCCCACAGCGTCGCTTCAACCTCGGGAGCCAACTCATGCTCATAGGGTTAACGCCGGTTGAACAGCACTCCTCATGAACGCGATATCCTCCTCATTGAACCGCCCATCGGCCGAACTTTCCAAGATGAAGCTCCGATCACCCACTTCCAGCACCTGATAAAAATGGAAGAAGACCAATTCCTGGTCCGGGAATTCCTGCCGGTAAACGATGACCGTTGGGGCTTCCTCCAGGATGGTGTTCGTTCGCAACATGTCCCTCTCCAGGTCTGCTTTCAACCTTGGGACATCGCCCCGATCCTCGGTGATGGTGATGCCGAAACGTTCACCAGCCGAGATCCGCATGTGCCCGAACTCTTCCACCCATTGTGGTTTTCCGTAAAGGCTGTCCCACTCGGGCACGGGGCCATCGGGTAGGGTAACGAGCAGCGGCATGTCGTACGCTGAAAGATCCACAAGGGCCGCTGCGACCCGGGAGCTGTCCCTTTCGGCAAGGGCGCGTGCCGCGTCGGATTTGCCATCGCCACAGGAAGCCAGCAACAGCACCAGGAAGGGTACGATCGATCTCATGGTGCGAAAGTAGCAGCGAACCTATGGATCGGAGGACCGGTCCCAGCGAAGGATATCCACCTCCGGGTCCAGCGGAGCATGGTGGAACAGGTGGTCGACCAAATGCTGCGCACACCATGGAGCCAGCAGAACACCACGTGAACCGAGCCCGTTCAATGCTGCGCGATGGGGACCGAGCACACCGATCAATGGCCGCCTATCCCGGGAAGCGGGACGTACACCTGCTTGATGATCCACCACCTCCACACGGGCGGTCACGAACTCTTTCAATTTGGATAGCAGCCAATTCCTCGCCGCCTCTGAAGGACCGTCCCAGACATCGTTCCAGCGGAACGTGGCTCCGACCCGGTACAGATCATCGCCTATCGGCAGAAGGAATATGCCGCGATGCACCATCCGGTTCAGATGGATACCCGGGATGCGGACCGTTAGCACCTCGCCCTGCACAGGTACAAGACCCGCTATCCGGGATTCGAACGGACCGATAGCTGAGATACACCACGGTGCATTGTGCTCCCCGATGCGCACACCACGCTCATCGGCAACGATCTCCTCTTCCTGGACCGATCGTGCGGTCAATGCGCCGCTGTCCTGAAGTGCTTTCCGGTGAGCGCGCAAAAAAGCAGGAACATCGAGCCACGCACTGGTCCGGACCGTCCCGTGTCCGTGTCCAATCTTCAAGGCCGAGCAGTGCTCAAGAGATGACTGTGGTTCACGCGAGATCAGATCCCGGGTTGGCTCTTTCGCCATCGCTCGCTCCCATTGCAGCGCCTCATTCGGGGTAGGGAAGACCTTGACCAATGGAAGCGGATGCCAGAATCGGGTGCGAAGGTCCGACTCCAGGGACGTGTAAAAACTTCGTGCGATCGGCAGCAATCCGTCCGCACG
>JAHEFL010000018.1:6518-11411 GCA_024640205.1 Flavobacteriales bacterium
ACGCCAACTGAGTACATCACGCCGAAAAACGACGGGGTTCACGATCCCGGCCGCTGCCGTGGAAGCACTACCAGGCCGTTCCTGATCGTACACATGTACACGTAGACCCCGCTGTTGCATTGTTGAGGCCAATGCAGCGCCAGCGATACCGTGTCCGATCAGAAGAGCATCATGTGTGAAAGACACCTTGCAAAGGTCGCCCGAAGGACCTCGCCCGATCAGGCGGCCAGCAACTGCTTGATACGCTCGACCAGAACATCCGGGTCATAAGGCTTGCGTACCAGGTCGTTCGCCCCGGTACTTCTAGCGGCAGCGAACAGGTGTGGCATATCGTAGGCTGTGAGCACCAGGATCGGCGTTGATACGCCCTGTGCCCGAAGGCTTTCCACTAAACTCAAGCCATCCATGTAAGGAAGTCCCAGGTCCACCAGGATGAGGTCCGCAGCGCGTTGCTCCAGGCCTTGGGCCAAGTCCCTGCCATCCCTCAATGCGGTCACCTCCCATCCGGCAGCCTGCAAGCGTTTCTCAAGCAGCTTTCGAACAAGGGCATCATCTTCAATAATGATCACGTGAGGCATGGGGAGGCGCGTTGGAAGGCTTTTTACGACACGACGGCGTTGAGGGTTATTCCCCTTCGCCGCCAAACGCAATAGGAGCCGTATTGAAGATCCAGAATTTCTGCCCTAAAAAATTGAATGCTGAACAGAAACCCGTGGCGCCAATGAACGCTACGAGGTATTGGTTGGGGACCCAGCGAAAGGGGTCGTTCTGCATGGCGAACAGAAGACCGGAATTGATCCCCACGTTCAACACCAGGGAAATACCATAGGTGAGGAGGAACTTCGCCAACCTGCGATTGCTTCTGTCCTTTCGGCGCCAGGTCCATCGCTTATTGAGGGAATAGGTCACCGATAGGCCACAGAGAAAGGAAAGCGTTTTGGCCAAGGGTTCATTCCCAAAACCACCGGGCAATGCATTCTCCGGAAGGATGTTGAGGAAGACCCAATAGCAGGCGAGGTCGGTCAGTACGGCAAGCACACCGATGAACCCGAATTTCACCAACTGTTTGTTGGACTCCCTGAGCTCCTTCAAGCGCTTCATACCCCGTGAACGCTACATCTTGCCGGTAAGCGACTTGAAGATGTCGTTGCCATTGGCGAACAACAGCAGGCTGAGCAGCAACACGATACCGATCATCTGGGCCACTTCCAGAACGCGCTGGTTCGGAGCCCGTCGGAACACGATCTCATAGAGCAGGAAGACGACATGACCGCCATCCAATGCGGGTATGGGCAGGATGTTCATGAACGCCAGGATGATGCTGAGGAAGGCCGTCATCTGCCAGAAGCGGTGCCAATCCCACGTGGGGCTGAACAGGCTGCCGATGGTGCCGAACCCACCGATCTGTTTTGCTCCCGAACTGCTGAAAAGGAGCTTCATTGAATTCACATAGCTGCCCAACGTTTCCACACCATAGGCGATGCCTGCGGGGATAGCCTGGATGAGCCCGTATTCCTCCGTGGCGATAGTGAACTCCTTCAGCGCAGGCTTTGGACCAAGGCCCACGCGCCCCTCCGCGTCCACCTCCACCGGGAGGTCCATTATCGTCCCGTTCCTATCGACCGTGATCGTCACGGTCTCCCCCGCCTTGTCGCTGACCGCATCGATGAAGTCGCTGAAATAGGCTGCTGGGGTGCCATTGACAGCCCGTATCCTATCTCCTTTCAGGAATGTTCCCGCCTTCTCCGCATTGCCACCTGCAACGATCGTATCAATGGTGAATGGAAGGCGCGGGGCGAACAATCCCCGTTCATTCTTTTCCAGCACACGTTCCGCCACATCGGGTGAAAGCTGTAGGTCCATACGCTCACCTTCCCGCTCAAGGGTGACGCTACGACCACCGTCAATTAGTATGGCCAGGCCCGCCTCCTCCAAGGTGCGGGGGGTGCGACCATCAATGGCAAGGATCCGATCTCCATCCTTCACCCCTTCCTCCTTCATCACCTCGCTGGCATGCACACCCCAGGTCACATTCTCCAGGGGCAGGTATTCCCTACCCCAAACCCAAAGGATGCAGATATAGATGAACATGCCCAGGATCAGGTTCACCGTGACACCACCCACCATGATGATCAACCGCTGCCAGGCCGGTTTGCTCCGGAACTCCCATGGCTGCGGAGGCTGCGCCATCTGCTCCTTGTCCATGCTCTCATCGATCATCCCGCTGATCTTCACGTACCCCCCCAACGGAAGCCATCCAATGCCCCATTCCGTATCCCCGATCTTCTTCTTCACCACGGAGAACCACGGGTCGAAGAAGAGGTAGAATTTCTCCACCCGGGTCCTGAACCAGCGCGCCGGCAGGAAATGCCCGAACTCGTGTAGCACCACGATGATCGACAGGCTAAGGATGAGTTGTGCGGCTTTGATCAGGAATTCCATGCAGGGGTGTTTCGTTCACTGGCCATGCGACGCGTCTCTGCGTCCGTGGCTTCCAGGTCCTCCAGTGTAGGCGATGCGATGTAGGGGGCTGATGTCAGGCAATGTTCCACCAGGTCGCTCATACCGAGGAACCCGATGCGCTCCTTGAGGAACAGGTCCACCGCCACTTCATTGGCGGCGTTCAGAATGCATGGAGCGTTCCCTCCCTTGGCCATGGCCTCGAGGGCCAAGGCAAGGTTCCGGAAGGTGTCCGTATCCGCTCGCTCGAACGTGAGCGATGCGTATTGAGCGAAATCGAAACGCGGCCAATTCGTATGCAACCGTTCCGGATAGGTCAGGGCATATTGGATGGGCAGTTTCATATCGGGCAGGCCCAATTGTGCCTTCATGCTTCCGTCCTGGAATTGCACCAGACTGTGCACGATGCTCTGAGGATGCACCACGATCTCGATCTGATCCGCCCTTAGGTTGAAAAGCCATTTCGCCTCGATGGCCTCAAGTCCTTTGTTCATCAAGCTGGCGCTATCGATCGTCACCTTCGCCCCCATCGTCCAGTTGGGGTGCCGAAGCGCCTGAGCACGGGTGACCGAAGCCAGGTCCTTTTTACTTCTACCACGGAACGGACCTCCGCTTGCGGTAAGTATGACCTTCTCGATCGGGTTCTCCCATTCACCGGCCATGCACTGGAAAATGGCGCTGTGCTCGCTATCCACCGGATAGATGTTCACTCCCTTCTCAAGGGCTGATCTCGTCACCAGCTCGCCGGCCACCACAAGCGTTTCCTTGTTCGCCAGCGCGATGGGCTTCCCCGCATCGATCGCGGCCAATGTGGGCCGCAAACCAGCATAGCCTACCAATGCGGTCAGCACCAGGTCGATGCCTTCCATTTGAACGGATTGCTCCAATGCTTCCGGACCTGCGAAGACTTTGATGCCGTGCGGGAATAGGATCTCATTCACCACATCCCGTTTGGATGGGTCGGCTATCACCACGGTGTTCGGCCTGAACTCAAGCGCCTGGGAAACAAGTAGGTCCGTGTTGTTACCACAGGTCAACAGTTCCACCGCCAATCGTTCCGGCTGCTCACGGACCACCTCCAGGGCCTGGGTGCCGATGGAACCGGTGGAACCAAGTATGGCGATACGTTTCTGCATGCGTCGATCCCTTTGGTCCGATATCCGGACCGCGAGCGGAACGACCGCCCACCAAGGGAGCGCAAAGATCGGCCTTCTCAGCTGACCGCCGACCTGTCCGTGCTAACGGGTTTCGGTGATGCTTCGGTCAGCTTGTAGATCAACGATGCCGGCTCGCACATCACGGCCTTATGACCCAGCAGGGCGATCGGCGCTTTCAGCAGTTCCGGGTTGTGGGTCAGAACGTGCAACCATCCTTCCGCGTCGAGGTCCCGCCCCCGTAGGTTCTGCTGATAGTAAGGATGCGCCCGGTTCAAGAGGTCCTTCGGTCGAACGTTCAACTGCTTCAATACCTGACGAACGAAGGTGCTGCTCAGGCTCACTTCGCTCACATCCTGTTTGTTCACTTTCGGTGCCAAGGAATACGCATACGCCAAGGCTTTGCGACCTTCACTCGTGGTACTGTTATAGACCAAGGTCAGCTCCTTACTGTTCAGGGTGGTGCTCATGGGCCGAAGGGTTGGGTGAACGCGGTTGAAGGTAAGCGACGAATTGCGGCCAACCAACACGGCTTCAGCCTTTTGTTAAGTACTGAAGCTCTCGCGATCCTATTTCTTCAGGTCTTTGGGTCGGACCGATGCCCTACGAAGCCGGTCATTGATCGCATACCCCAAACCCTCGTGCGGGAACTCCTCAGCAAGGATGACGGCGCAATTGCTTTGATCCAAGGACCGCATGGCACCGAAGAGATGACGGGCCGCTTCCGCAAGGTCCCCGTTCGGTGAAAGGACCTCACAGCGATGGGCCTCATAGCTGCGGCAGAAACTGATCACACCGATCCGTTCGCCCGCGAAACGTTCGATCAACGCTGGTATGTCCCCTACATGGATCGGTTTCTTCGGTGCATAGTGGCTCTCCAGCATTCCTGGCGCGATCGTGCTGGCGGGACCCTTTGCGCGTTCCAAGGGGCCCGTAATGGCTTCGATCGCTTCAGCAGGAACACCACCTGGCCGCATCAATTGCCATCGTGCCTGGGTCCCCTCCGTTCCGCTCATCAAGCCAACGATGGTGCTTTCAACACCCACGGCGCAAGGACCGCCGTCCAGGATATAGGGTATCGCTTCGCCCAATTGGTCCGCCACATGCTGTGCGGTGGTCGGACTTATGTAGCCGAACGGGTTCGCGCTCGGTGCCGCCAAGGGGGATCCCAGGGTTCCCAACAACCGCCGGGTCAATGGGTGCGCTGGCATCCGAACACCTACGGTGTCAGATCCGCTCGTGACGAGGTCGGGAACAGAAGGGTGCTTCGGAAGGATCA
>JAHEFL010000338.1:0-2605 GCA_024640205.1 Flavobacteriales bacterium
CGGGCAAACCGTACAATTCACGCCGCCAACACCTCCGTTCGTAAAGGGCCAGTTATTCGTCCAAGGGGAACCACCAGGCAATGTCGCGGCCGTCCATGGCCCGGCACCACTTGGAGGTAAAATGACGTCGGTGGGGGGATCCACTCCATTGCACGGCTGGGCATAACTCTCACCGATCGACCAAACCCCAACGAAAAGAAGGACCAGTATCGTAGCGTAAACTTTATTCATGAGCGTTCGGGCTATTTGGCATTGCTCCCTGACCTTAATACCGTGGCGGTGGTTTTCGTTCAGATCGCACAATCCATAGCTTGGTTTCAAAGATGAGGGGTACCGTCGTTCCGGGCGTTATCCAAGAACCCCGTAGGGTAGACGAACGATCGAGTATACCGGTTGCTCCGCAAAACCATTATGGACCACAATGTTCAAATATATGCACGGGATGTTGTTCATTCTCGATCGCACACTGTGGTCGGAATGAGGCCCGCGAAAATGCCAACGCCACCTCGCATGAGGTGGCGTTGGTCCTTGGTTCTAAAACCCGGTCGTTCTATTGCTTCATGAAGCGGGCCATACCCAGCGCACCCCCGTTCACGTCCTGCAATTCCAGGACATAACTACCGGCTTCCACACGGCTCAATGGGATCACCAATTTGCTCACCCCCTCCCCTGCACTGGCCGCACCGCGATCCGCGAGCCGGCCCGTGGCGTCGACTATGCGCCATTGTACCTGTCCTTCCTCCAGCTCCACGTCCAAGGAAACGTTCAGCAGGTCGTTGGCCGGGTTGGGGTATACCAGGATCGATCCGGGATCACCGGAGTAAACGACGGTGGCGATCTCCGAAAAGATGAATTGCCCATCCAGGTCCACCTGGCGGAGGCGGTAGTAATTCACTCCCTTGATCGGCTCAAGGTCCTGCATGGCATAGCGGCTTAAGCTTTGGCTGAAGCCTTGTGCTTCCACCGAGCCGATCAACTCGAAGTTCCGTCCATCCGGTGAGCGCTCCACCAGGAAGTGCGAGGAATTATGCTCACTGGCGGTGGACCATTCCAGATCCACGTGGCGCTTCTGCGCGAACGCATCGAAGCCAAGGAACTCCACAGGAAGTACCACGCAATCCACGTCACCCGTGTTCGCGGGGTTCCAAACAAAGTTGAAGGAGATACCGTTCTGGGACCAATTGTCCACGTACATGATGTACTGCTCCCCGGCAATGGCATCGATCCATCGGATCCAGCTGTTGCCTCCAGCACCTTCGGACAGGTCAGCGCTGGTAAAGTTCAAGCCCGTAGCACCGCCACCAGCAGCCCACGTACATCGAACCGGTGGACCGGAGGGAGGGCAGGTAATACCCGATGTGTATGGCCCCCAGAGCGCCAGGTCATAATCCGTATAGGTCGCTGAGGTCGGGATCACGTCGAATGCGAGCGTTCCGGTGGTATTCACCGTGAAGGTGAACCACAAGCCTTGGTGTTCACCGGACAGGCAACCATCGTTGCTTGAATTCAGGTCAAGGACACCACCCACGCCGGATGGGTTACCCGTGAACTGCTGGCTGTTGCAGATCTCGAAACTTCCAAGACAATCCGAAGGAGGCGCCGGAGGCACATTGCAGGCCGCATCCACATTGAAGAAGAAAACCAAGCCAGTGCCCGGAGTTGTTCCGCTGCCATAAAGCAGCGCTCCTGTAGGCGTGGTGAGCGTATAGGAGATCTGGTTCTGGAAGCCACCAGCGGCCGTGTAGGTCACCGTGACCAGTTGCCCGAGGTTGGCGCCAAAGATCACCGTACCGTTGCTGCTGTTGATCGTGTACGAGTTGCACGCTGCGCCCACGCATATCTGCACCGTGCTGCCGTTCCAGCCATCGCCCGCACTATCATACATGTTCAATGTATAGGTGCAGCTTCCCGGAGGCGGGTCCGTACGCCGAGCGCATAACTGGAAGGTGCCCTCGCTGGCACTCTGGCGCCAAACCCTCACGTACACCGTGGCACCGGGTGGAAGACCGGGTACCGAGAGGTAAGGCATTGCACCCGAGTTCGTACTACCACCTACCGAGCAACCGACCTGGGTAAAGGGGCCGGAACAGCTGGCTGCCGTATACACGGCCAGGGCAGCATCGGTCATCAGGCCATCATCGGTATCGAACTGGAGCACCCCATTGGGTGGCACCACGGCCGTGAACCACACGTCGTTGTTCGCCGGGCTGTTGCAGGAAGGATTACCAACGGTCACCGTCTGTGTGGCATACTCCGTGGTGTAGCCGGTCATCAGGCAACCATAACCTACCGATAAGGGGAAAGCTCCGCAGGGGTTATCGTTCGCTGGTGGGGTGTTCTCGAAGGCACAGATCTGGAAGGTGCCGAAGGCGGCCGTCTTGTTCCACATCCGCACGTAGTAGGTGGCGCCCGGGGTCAGACCACCGGCAGAGATCCGCGGCATGTTACCACCCAAGGCACTGTTATCGTTGCAGACCAATTGGGTCAGCGTGGCCGGGCCACAGATCGTGCCGGAGGTGAGGGAATAGAGCGCCATGGCCATATCGGTCAGGGTACCCGCAATGGTATTGATGGTGAGCGCACCGGTGGCGGGTGCCACCACGGA
>JAHEFL010000338.1:2615-3232 GCA_024640205.1 Flavobacteriales bacterium
AGAACCAGACATCGCCACCGGCCACCGGCGTGCCGCAACTGGGCGTGGCAGGTGAGGTGGTAATATTCGCTTGCAGCGGCGTGGCACTCTCCGTGTTGTAGGTCACTGGGCTGCAACCAGGTATCAGGGGCACTGCCGCCGCGCCACAGGGGTTGTCATTCGGCGGTGGCACGGGTTCGTAGGAACAAACACTGAAACTTCCCTGGTTCGCCTGACCATCCTCACTCCATACACGCAGGAAAACAGTTGTTCCAGGGGTAAGACCGCTTTGGGTGATGAACGGGACCGGGTTACCCGCGATCGCTTCTCCATTGCAAACCACCTGCGTGAACGGGCCGGCACAGCTGGGTGCCGTGTACAAGGCCATGGCCATGTCCGTGGCACTGCCGTTCAGGTCGATCTGGAAGGAAATGTTGCCGGAGGCAGGCACCACGGCCGAGTACCATACATCGAACCCCGCAAAGGAAGCCGTGGGGTTGGCTGGTACGTAGTTGCCACATGTCGTCGGGAATGGCACACCACCGGTCTGCGTGGCCCAGGCATTGGTAGCCGGCTGGAAGCTGCACGCAGTAGGCGTGGCCAGGGAAATCGCCTGGCAGGGATTATCATTGGGAGGA
>JAHEFL010000339.1 GCA_024640205.1 Flavobacteriales bacterium
TCGCCCCCGCCGCAATGCTCATTCTGTTGCGCGATCAGGGAGACCCCGAGCGCGGGTGGCGCACCGGCCAGGAGGCGCGCACTGAAAAGGAGGACCGTGAGGGAGGAAAGTAGTCGCATGGTCGCAGGGTTCTGAACATAAAGATGACGAAGATCCCCGGGTCTGGTTGCTGAGCAGTCCACCTGTACCTTGCTGATCCTCATTTACAGAACATGGCACGACACGTCACCGGCATCGGCGGATTCTTCTTCCGCTCGGACGACCACAAGGCGCTCGCCAAGTGGTACAACGACCACTTCGGCATCAACGACCAGGACAACGGTTGGATCTGGCAGCAGGATGCCGGCCCTACCGTCTTCTCGCCCTTCAAGCGCGACAGTGACTACTTCGACGCCAAGCAGCAATTCATGCTGAACCTGCGCGTGCAGGACATCGATGGCCTGCTGAAGAAGCTAGAGGAAGCTGGTGTACGCATCGACCCCAAGCGGCAGGATGAGGACTACGGCCGCTTCGCGTGGGTGTACGACCCCGAAGGGAACAAGATCGAGTTGTGGGAACCCAAGGAGTGAACCGGTCGGCAGGTCGCCGTCGGCGGTCTGCGTGAGCGTGGCGTTGACGTAACGGCGTTGAATGACCCGATCAATAAGATGTTGTGACCATGTTCAGCGCTGCACCTGGAACGGGATCACTTGCACCCGATGGGATGTGACCACTTGAAGGTGGTAGGTTCCGTTCGCGAGCATCGTGACATCGAGTCCGCCCGTCGTTCTAAGGACCCGATACAGGCGGCCACTGACATCCACGATGCGGAAAGACGCATTCGGCGGCAGGGGTCCCACCTGCAGGAGGTCGTTCGCAGGCACAGGCCAAGCGGCAATGTCCAAGCGCTCCACATCCGTAGCACCGGTGGACAGACAGGTGTACTGCGTTGCGGCGCGCGCGGTCGCGGCCATACTGTCCGCGAATGCCTGTCCCGACGCCAGGTCGTTGCGCAGGTAGTGGTCCAGCCACAGCGTGGCCAGGTCGGTGACCACATCGTGCTGTTCCGCGCGGGTGATGGACAGCGACGGGCCGCAGGTCGTTTCACCGAACTGGCAGAGGAAATTGGGATCTCCGAAGTAGCAATGGCCACCGCCGGTGATGTTCACCAGCGCCTTACAGGGCTCGATGGCATCGTACATGGGTTGTTGGTTGGTAGCTGGCGGGGTCACACAATCCTCGGTGGCCGCGAACACCAGGGTGGGTGCCAGCACACCACTGGCCGCAGCGATCGCGGAAGGGTTGGTCTCCGCAGGCGCCAGGACCACCACCGCCTGCAGATCACTATTGGCCGATGCACCGAGCAGTACAGCTCCACCGCCCATGCTATGACCCATTAATGCGCTGGCCGGATCCACATGGCCGAAGAACAATGAGAGGTTATCGGTATGCTCTACCTGCATCTGCGCTGCACAGAAGGCCAGGTCCACGCCGAACTCAGAATGGTCGGGTGTAAGTCCGCCTTCGGTGGTGGGCAGCACCACGATGTAACCCAGCGGAACAAAATGCTGCCAGATGTAGTCGTACGCATCCACGGTCATTACGAAGCCATGCCCGAGCACCAGCACCGGAAAGGCGCCATCCGCCATGGGCTGATCGTTACCCGCGATCATCGCGGGATAATGCAATTCCGCAGGCACATTGCGCATGCGCACCGTGTCGTACCAGGTGCGCGATGTATTGCCGATGGCGTATGGCTGAGCGTTCGCGCAGAATACAGGGAACAGCAGCCAGGAGAGCAGGATGCGCATCATGATCGAAAGATACGCTGACCTCAACCTGATCATTCGCCCGATCGCTTGGGCGAAGGTGCAGGGATCACTGCATCTTGTTGAACATGTACCGCGCGATCTTCCATCCACCATCGGTGCGCTGGAGCACGAACAGTTCGCGGTTCTCCTCCGGCACGGTGTCGCCGGTGGCATGGATGAGCGTGGTGCCTTTGGACGTGGTGCGCGCGAACGCATGGTCGCCGTCCACGGCGATCTCGTCGATGAAGAACTCGATGTTCAGTTGGATCATGGAGAACACGCCTTCATAAGCGCCTTTCACCTGCTCCGTGCCGACAGCAGTGGGAAAGCCCGTGGGCATGAAGACACCGTCGGTGGTGTAAAGTGGAAGCACCTGCTCCACGCTGGAAGCGTTCAGGGCATCGCGGTACTTGAACAGGAGTTCCTTGATCGCGGTCTCGTCGTTGGAAGTGTTCATGGTCTGGTGTGGTTCGGTTCGGGCTTCGGTCTTTTCCGCCGGGGCCTGGCAGCCCAACAACAGGGCCACTGGCAGGATGAACAAAATGGTGCGCTTCACGGCTGGGTTGTGTGTTCTAGTTGGCGTTCTGCTTGATCCATTCATCCAGTGGCGTAAATCCTCCAGTAGCGATCTCCCTGGCCGCCCGGATGCGATCCTCTGCCCCCGGCCCCATGTAGGTGTGTGCTTCGAAATAGGCCAGCATCTGGGCGATCTCTCCCGCCCCTTCGAAGAAGTTCGCGAACACCTCACCGGGGACCTGCGTGAAGCTGTGCTCCTTGCCATTGGCCTTGTAGGCCGCAAGCACATCGTTGAAACTGTACAGGTCCGCGGCCAACGCCAGGTAGCTTCCATTCCCCACCTTCTCCGGATGCAGGAACGCCCCTGCGACCACTTTGCCCAGGTCATTGATGTCCGCCATGTGGACCACTTTCTTGCTCGGGTCCAAGGGTAAGGTCCATCCGGTCCTGCCGTCCTGTTTCGGCTGTGGCCCCATCATTCCGGTGAGGTTCTGGAAATAATAAGGAGGCTGCACGAAGCTGTAGTGCTTGAACCCGGCCTTCCCGATCAGCTCATCCACCTTGGCCTTCCCGGTGAAATGGGGCACATGGAATTTCCCACCGCTGATCTTCTCCACGTCAGGCAGTGTCGACCAGATGAAATGATCCACCCCGGCGTCCTTGGCGGCCTCGATGGCGATCTTCCCTTGGGCCAGTTCATCCGCCCCTTCCCAAAAATTGGTGACGACGAATACGCCATGCGCATCCTTGAACGCCGCGGACAGCGATCCCTTATCCGTCAGATCGCCCTGTACCACTTCGTCCGCTTTCCCTTGATACTTCGCAGGGTTGCGGGTGATCGCCCTCACCTTGAAAGAACCCTCCTTGACCAGAGCGTCCACTACTCCTTTGCCCTGTGCGCCTGTGGCACCAAGGACCGCAATT
>JAHEFL010000340.1 GCA_024640205.1 Flavobacteriales bacterium
ACTCGCCCGATTTCCACTCAGTATATCCGCCGGTGGCTCAGGCAATTTTCGCGATCAGTGCATGGGTCGGACAGGGCGACCCATGGGGAGCCAGCCTGACCCTTCGGGCGATCGTGATCACCTTCGATCTGCTCGCGATCATTGCGCTCGGGACGTTGCTCAGCGCGCATCCGCGGAGGGTGGCGCTGGTGGCGCTCTATGCATTGAATCCCTTGGTGATCATGGAATTCACAGTGAACCTTCACACCGAGGTCTTTATGATCGCACCCAGCTTGGTCGCCGTGATGCTCCTACAAAAAGAGCATTACCTCGCAAGCGCATGCCTGCTCGCGATCGCTGCCGCTGCCAAGCTTTGGCCTCTGCTCTTTCTCGCGTGGATCCCCTCCCGACTTGGCATCAGGCGAAGCATCCTTCCCATGCTGCTGACCATTTCGCTTTTCACCCTCTCGTGGATACCGTTCCGCACACCGGAAATGGTGGGTCATATCCTGAGCAGCCTGCGTCTCTATTTCGAGTATCTGGAGTTCAATGGAGCCCTGTTCGAAGGCTTGCGCTGGCTGATCGGAGATGGCCCTGTCAAGGGTACCGGCCTGTTGCTGGGCATCACCTTGACCGCGCTCGCGATCTATTGCATTCGCCTGTGGTCCAAGCCACGGATCTCCTGGCCTATTGCGATGCTCTGGCTTCTGGCCATCCACCTGTTCGGATCGCAGGCCGTCCATCCATGGTACATCCTTCCTCTCGTTGCTTTCTCCGTGCTTACGGATCTTCGCTGGCCGATCCTCTGGACCTTATTGATCGTACCGACCTACCTGACCTATCGCACCGAGCCATATGAGCAACCATATGGGTGGGTCGCGATCGAATATGGGGTTCTGTTCATCTTCATGATCCTGGAACGAAAGACACTCCACTGGAGGAAAGTTGGTGTGGAGAACGTGCACCATCCGGCCGGAATACTCGGAAAGATCCTCGAACTTGCTCGAACGACATGACCCACTTGAATACCCTCGCCCGTGTCTTGCTGATCGGCTGTTGCGTAGCGACCGATGACCGAGTGTTCGCACAATGGACCTGGACCCCTATCCAGAACATACCCTACCCGACCGCGAACCATGCCATTTGTGGTGCCACTATTGCAGGCGACCAGAATGTCTATGTATTCGGGGGTATCACGAGCGGCCTTGCGAGTGAGGACATCCACCTTTCCTGTGCACGATACGATGTCTCATCCGGGCAATGGTCCTCCCTTCCGGACCTTCCGGATACGCTGGGCAAGATCGCCAGCGCAGCCAACGTGGTCGGAACCATCGCATACGTGATAGGCGGCTATCATGTCTTTGACGGCCCTCCTGTTGAATTGAGCTCGAACAAGGTCCATCGCCTCGATCTTCTGAGCAATACCTGGCTCCCTGATGGAGCACCGATCCCTGTGCCCATCGATGATCAGGTTCAGGCGGTATGGCGCGACAGCCTGATCTATGTGATCACTGGTTGGAGCAATACGACCAACGTGGCGAATGTGCAGGTATATGACCCGGCGCTGGATTCATGGTCAACTGCCACACCGGTCCCGAATAACAACCAATACAAGGCGTTCGGTGCCAGTGGTGTGATCATCGGGGACACGATCCACTATTATGGGGGAGCTTCCACAGGGTTCAATTTCCCTGCACTGGACCGGTACCGTATCGGCGCCATTAACCCTTCCGATCCGCTTGAGATCACATGGCTGCCTGCCACCTCCGTCCCTTCCGGACCCCGATATAGAAGTGCAGCATTATGCGTGGACGGTTCACCCTGTTGGCTCGGCGGATCCTCGGTGAGTTACAACTATGACGCGATAGCATATAACGGAAGCGGGATCGTGGAGCCCGTAACGAGCATTCCGATACGGATCGATGGGCAATGGTCCGATGCAGGCGCTGCACCGTTCAGGATAATGGATCTCCGGGGTGTCGGTGTTCTGGATGAACAACATTTCATTGTCGCGGGAGGCATTGGTCTCGATCGGAACGTGCTGGACAGTGCCTATCTGGTGACACATTCGCCGGTATCCGTCGCTGAAGTTGTTGGAATGGACCTGCATGGATATCCGGATCCAACCTCGGAAATATTCAACATGACCCTTCCTGATCACCTATCGCCCTGCGAACTGGAGGTGGTTGACCCGAGTGGACGGACCGTAATGCGCAAACGCCAAAGAAGCCCGATCCTGGAATTGCCCGTTGCCGACCTGCCTTCCGGCCCCTATCTCTTGACGATCCGTAGTTCAGATCGAATTGGTGTTGCTCGACTCATGATCGCGCATCCCTAGTTCGGGAGAGCTGGAATGTAAGGCGACATGGAAAGGAACGACAGGAAGGGTTGAAATGGCCTTATGACAATTCTGCCTACCCTGATCGCAAATTCAACGTGTGATCGGCTTATTCCCTCTATCACCCGATTCATGAAAGCAATACAACGACTCATCAATGACCCCAAACTGGTCATAGCCCTTTGCTTATTCCTTGGCTTTGCACCTTTCTATCCGGAGCCACACCTGTTCGGCAAGATCCGATGGGTCGCAGGCGGTGCCGTTGGGATGCAGCCACTTGACGTGTTCGATCTATTGTGGCACTCTTTTCCGTTCTTCTTGCTGATGCGCATCGGTATTTTGCGACTGCGAGCCTGAGCTGCGAACCGCAACGGTGAACATGGACAGTTCACAAATGTTATCCAATTGGTGAGAAAGAACATGCTATTCCTTCCCGTCGCGTTGATCTGCTTGATCGGACGCAGCACCGCCCAGAGCGTCCGGTCACCGGAGTTCGACATCCTTCTCAGTACATTGCTGGATAGGAATGCGCCTTTGGTGGATGTGGACGAGTTGTCCGAACGAGAGCTGCCGATCATGCTGGATGCACGGGAAAGGTCAGAATATGCAGTGAGCCATATTCCAGGCGCGGTATGGGTCGGATTTGATGACTTTGACCCAGGGCGCGTCAAGCACATATCCAAGGACGATGAGATCGTTGTGTATTGTTCCGTGGGATACCGTAGCGAAAAAGTGGCGGACCGATTGCGCATGGCTGGTTACAGGAATGTCCGCAACCTCTACGGCGGCATTTTTGAATGGGTGAACGCAGGACTACCGGTGATGGACCGGAACGGTCCAACAAGGAATATCCACGGCTATGATCGGGTCTGGAGCTTCTGGATCACTCAGGGAGA
>JAHEFL010000341.1 GCA_024640205.1 Flavobacteriales bacterium
CCACCATCAACGCGTGTTCGGGGTACGAAGTTAAGTCAGGACCATGAGGCGGATCAGCGTACCAGCAACCAAGCGGAAGCCGCCGTAGCGGACCGTACATCGGCCAAGGCTTCCAGTGCTTCGGAACGCGTGGCGTAGCTGCCGTAGGCAACAGGGTCCAGTTCGCCATAGCGCGGCAGGCGCACAGCGGGATAGCCTTTTGCCACCAACTCGGCATGGAAGCGCTCGGCATTGGAAGGGTCGGCGAAACAACCTCCAACGACATGGAAGCGTGCGCGCTTTACTGGTGTCGCCACTTCCTTCTTCGGCACGGCCACGGCGGTCTTGTCCGGGCTACTTTCCTCCGGCAACGGGGCACCCAGGTCCACGGTGATATGTACCGAGTCGTTCGGGGTGAGCGGCAGCTTGCGCACACCGAGCGCCTCCTCGGGCAGGGTGAACACCTGTGCGGTGGCAATGGGTGGAAGGGGTTGGAGGCCCGTTGAATGATAAGTTGGATCGGGCACGCTCCATGGGAATTCGAACCCGCTCCATTGCGCACCATCACGGCCACTGAACTGATAGGCCCAGAGCGTGGCCAGCACGAAGAGCACCGCGACCGAAGCGGCCGCCGTCCACACGACGTTGGAACGTCGCTTCGCCATGGGCACTATCACCGGCGCGGGTTTGTCTATCTCAGGTGTGGCTTCCTGCGCCACAGGTACCGGGGGGGCTTTTCGAATGCGCACCACCGGAACAGCGGGCACCGGTCGCAAGCCATAGGCATCCTTCAGGAAATTGCTCCGCTTGTCCGGGTCGAACTGCAGGTTGCGGTCGGCGTCGTGATAAAAGATGCCGATGTGCGGCAGCTCCAACCGACCGTTCTCCTCCAGGCTGGCACGCCAGCTTGCCACCTCACTCCCTATCCGGGCATTGGCCTCATCGAAATTCAATCCCTCGCGTTTGGCCAATTGATCCACCAGAAGGCCATCGTTGCGCGTCAAATGCCGGTTGAAGCTCACGTCCTTCCCCGGTGGGTGCACGAGCTTGCGGGCCTCATCCAGCCGGGCGGAACGGTAGTGAGTTAGGAAACCGCCCCATTGCGGCACGATCACGCAATCGTGGCAGTAGAGTAAGTCGTGAAGATCGCGATCGAGGCCCATGGAAATCGCCCGCAAGTTATCCCACAGGAACGATCATGCCCCGCCTTTGAGCACGCGGCGACGTGCTTCGTCCAGGTCCGCCGGTGTATCCACACAGAACGAAGGATGTTCGGTAAGGCCCACACGCACCCGGAAGCCGTTCTCCAGCCAGCGCAACTGTTCCAGTGCCTCGGCCCGCTCCAGCGATGACGGCTCCAAGGCGACCAATTTCTCCAGGATATCGCTGCGGTAGCCATAGAGACCCACATGCTTCAGGAAGCGGAAGCGCTTGTGACGTGGGCCAGGCAGCGCGTCCCTCAAATGGGGAATGGCCGTGCGGCTGAAATACAACGCGTCCATGTTCCGGTCCACCGTGATCAATACCTCACCGGGGTCGTCCAGGTCCTTGTCGTCAGTGACCACCTGGGCCAGTGTGGCGATGCCGGTATCGGGATCCGCCAACGCCGAACAGAGCTCATCGATCTGGGCTGGCTCGATGAAGGGTTCATCCCCCTGAATGTTGATCACCATGCCGTAGCGCTCGCGGCCCGCCAGTTCCAAGGCCTCGTAACAACGGTCCGTACCGCTGGAATGATGCACGGAGGTGAGCACAGCATCGCCACCAAATGAGCGGACGTGCTCCACGATGCGCTCATCATCCGTGGCCACCACTACGGCATCCAGTGTGGTGCACAGCCGCGCCTGTTCCACCACGCGCTGCACCATGCTCTTGCCACCGATGTCCACCAGCGGCTTGCCCGGAAGGCGGGTGCTGGCGTGGCGGGCCGGTATCACTCCCAGTATGGATCGCCTCTCGGTCATGCTCACAATTCAACGGATAACTGCACCTGCATGCTGCGCATCGCTTCCGAAGAAAGCGGCCGCAAGGCATATTTCACGTTCGTCAGGTTGTTCACGATGAAGGCCACCCGCGTTCCTTTTGAAAGTTCGTATCCGATGCGCGCATCCAACAGTGTATCACCGGAACGATGGGTATCCATCCATTCGGAAACACCGGTATCCAGTCGAACCACGGGGCTCGTTGATTCATCCAACTCCACGAAGATGAGGTCGATGTTCTGGACGTGGCTGTTGTAGCGAACACTGACGCCGCCCATGAGCCGCTTGTAGGTGGCCTGCACATCCGCACGGAACAGGTCCTGAACACGGTACTTCAGGATGTCATCGGTGGGATCCGAGCTGGTGTTGTGGTATGTGGGTGGAGGCTTGATGTATACCGGCGCTTCGGGCAATTCGGCATACACGTAATCCGGGGTGGTGCTGATAGGCAGTGTATGGGTATACCCCGCGAGCACCATGATCTCCGTGTTCCCAATGGCACCTTTCCCGGTCAGTTCGAACTCATAACCGCTGACCCGGGCGCCGCCTGTGTTCACGCTTTTGAACCCGAGCCCGAAGAGGTTCGCCACGGAGAACTCACCCCATTGACCGAAGGTGAACTCCACGTAATCCTCGAACTCCTGTTGGAAGACCACGGCATCCAAATAGCCCATGAAGCGCCCGATCTTGAAGCCCTGCTTGATGCCCCCTTCCAGGTTCCAGCTGGTCTCCGGTCGCAGTTCCGGGTTGGGGTAGATGTTCAACTGACCCACGGCGGTCCGGATGTACCGTTCGCCGATGGTGGGGAAGCGGAATCCCTGGCCATAGCTCGCGCGCAGAAAGGTGGCCTCCAGTAGCTGGTAGGTGGCACCTGCCCGGAATACCGGTTGCGATGCCTCATCCTCATTCACGCGGAACTGCTCGTACCGCACACCGCCTGACAAGGAAAGGGTGCCAAAGAACTTCTTGTCCAGCTGCAGATAGGCCGCCGTATTGCTTGAGGTGTTGTTCCCATCGCTTTCCCCGCTGTACAGGGCCGCTTCCGAGGTGACGCCTCGGGCCACCACCCCGGCGGTATACACCAGATCGCCAAGTGCCTCCACACGCTGCTGCACCTGGTATTCGCCGTGCAAAGTGGTGTTCGAATTGCTTTGGTCATTGTCGTTATCGAACTCCTGTCGGTGCACGCGTCCTTTCACGCTGTGCTGCATGCCGTGCGAGGTCACATAATTCACGAAGGGATCGAGATA
>JAHEFL010000342.1 GCA_024640205.1 Flavobacteriales bacterium
CTATATCTACCTAAGTCCGATCGGAACCGCACAGAACAGGATCGACCAACCATTGGCCGGGATCTATCCCAGAACGTAAAGAGCGATCCGAATTTCATGTTTTGTCAAGAACTTCCGTTGATCACAACGGAGAGCATCCCAACGAACGAATAAACTTGCGGTACAACGAATGCCTTCCTTAAAAGGACATACCTGGTTCGAGCGTCGGTGGCTGCTGCTGGTGCTACTGGCATTGTCGTTCAGGGCAGCGTACATCGAATGGCCGATCGCCGGATCGCGACCCGATGACGCCCCAGGACATTGGTATATCGTAACTCCGGATTCGCACAGTTACCTGGACCCTATTGAGAACCAATTGCAGGGAGGGTCCTATTATCCGGACTATCGCATGCCTGGAGTGGGTGCCCCATATTGGCTCTTCCGTCAATTCTTGGACATCCCGGCCAGTCGTGATGCCTTGGTCGTGCTGCAATGGTTCCTATCCGGATTGAGCGTATACCTCTTAGGATTGGTCGCGCTTCGTCTCACGGACTCGCATCGCACCGCGTTGGCAACGTATGGCTTGTTCTTGTTCAGTACGTTCACCAGTTGGCACGACACTTCGATGTCCTCGGACAGCCTTGCGACTTCAGCCATCATCATTCAGGTCTATCTTTTCCAACAAGCATTCGATAGGTCCAGCAAGTGGCTGTTGGCTTGTGCTGGCTTTTTCCTCACCTGGGTCATTTTCCTGCGCCCGGTCGCTGCCCTTCTCCTGATCCCAGCAGCGGCTTTGGTGTTTTACCAATGGGGAAAGGCAAGATCATGGAAACCATTGGTGATCTTCCTGATGCCGTTCATGCTCATCGAGTCTTTCTGGGTGATACGGAACTGGCGCGCCAACCAGGAGTTCAACCCGCTTACCAACCAGGGGGTAATGCCGGATGAGATCGCGGACCGACCGCTGGGCTATTTGATGCGGTTCCTTCAAGGCTATGGCGGCAATTACATATGGTGGGAGGCTGGCGCTGATATCCGCTGGTTCGGACTTTGGCATGGAAGTGCAGCCTTGGACGATGAGGGCCGAAATGCGGACCCGCCGCCATCCTACGCTTATGCGCCGGGGTACGATCAGGATAGTCTCCTGGTCGTGAGCGAATTGATCCGTACCGCGCTGCACGGTGGAATGGAACAAACGGATTCGATCGCATATTTAGCACGAGCCAATGCTGCATTGGAACGTTATACCGAACAGCATGCGGAACATGCACCGTTCACCCATCACGTGACGAGCCGCTTTCTTATGATCCGCCATATGGTCATACAGAAAGGTGCGGAAACGCTGTTCGGACGCTTTTATCATACCCTTCCTGCATGGATGAAGCTTTTCAAGCTATGTCAAATGGCGCTGTACATGTTCGTTACCGCGTTCGGGATCTGGGCAGGGATCGTGATGCTTTGGCGTTGGCGCGAAGCAACATCGGTCCTATCAATATGGCTACCAGTGGTAGCGCTCTACATGGTTTTCGTATACCCTTTGGTGCTGAAAATGGCTGAAGGGCGATTTATGGTACATGTCTTCCCGATCCTTTTGGTATTGGCCGTTTCCTATACCATGGACCTCATTACTCGGATCCGCGGAGCGGCGAAACAACCGTGACGGATCCAATATGTATCGGCTCAATGTTTTGGAAGAGGCACTGGCTGAACTACTGGAATCCCCGACCCGAAGCGCGGATCCCAGGATCGGATGGCAAATTTCCTGCTGAACGGACCCGTTCGGGGCAGCACGGGTCGCAGCTTCCGCCGCAAGGACTATCTATCCTTTTACCCGGAACTCGGGACCGCCACGGCGAGCAGGGATCTGCAGGAGGCCGTGGAAGCCGGGCGGTTGGTGTGGGATGGGATTCGGCGAGCGGCGGTGTATCGACAGGGTTGAGCCGAGGCTGGTACTCGGGTCCCGGTTACTCCTTCTGAGGCAGCTTGAATTCCAATCCAATGAAGACAGCGAAGACGCTCGTTCTATATGGCTCCAAAGGCGCACCATTACCACTCAGTGGTCTTGACTGTTCGTTCGCCTTCTTTCCCACGTTCTGGTGGTTCGCTATGAGCACCAGCCACGTGGAACCAATTCGATATCCGACCTGTAGGTTTGGCCGCATCGCAATGCCAGGGGTAACCTTTCCCTGGAGGGAGTAGGACTTGTCCGGCGCATTCACGCTCTTGACCAGAATATCCAAGTTCCCTTGAGAGGAGAAAAGCGCATCCGCTCCGATCAACAGTTCGAACCGCTCCTTCTCCAAAACCCGGAGACTAAGCCCCGCCGCGATCTGCACGGATCGGCTCTCGAATTGTTCCGTGGATCGCACGATGGAAGGATCGTTCAGGTCCTGATAGGTCCTTTTGACCTGTCTTCCGATCCCACCAGCACCCAAATTCATCCGCAACACAGAGCCCACATCCAGGCACCATCGCAGCCTCCACCCGATATCAGCCGCTGGCGAGCTGATCGTGCTTGGAACATAAAGACTGGCACTCTTGTACGTGTTGTGTTCCAAGTTCAGGAATGCACCCAACCGGGGGCCTTGCCCAACTAGCAGCGAAGCATGGAGCGCCAGAAACGCCGCAACCATTATCTGAAGTGCCACACTCCCTTGGTGCTTCATGGTCCGGGTTGATCATTCAAATCTATACCGTGAACCTTCGTGTCCCACGCTGGTGGCAACAATTCCACGCCTTGTTTCAGCACATTCGTACCGAGCTAGAGGGAGCGCCGTGAATAACTCCTGAACCCAAGCCCTTTTGCACCGGCCTACCTTCGTGGCTCCGAAATGCAGTATCTCGAAAGCCTGAATCCCGCCCAGCGCGCCGCCGTGGAGGCCACCGAGGGTCCGAACATGGTGATCGCCGGGGCAGGCAGCGGCAAGACACGCGTGCTCACCGTACGCATCGCACACCTGATGGCCGCCAAAGGGGTGGACCCCTTTCGGATACTGGCACTCACCTTCACGAACAAGGCGGCGAAGGAGATGAAGGCCCGGATCGCCACCCTGCTGGGTCAACAAGGAAGCACCGAGGCGCGCAACCTTTGGATGGGCACCTTCCACAGTGTTTTCGCACGGATCCTGCGGGTGGAGGCCGACAAGCTCGGGTATCCGAAGACCTTCACCATCTATGACACCGATGACAGCCGCAGCGTGATCAAAGGCATCCTGAAGGAGTGGCAACTC
>JAHEFL010000343.1:0-976 GCA_024640205.1 Flavobacteriales bacterium
ATACGGCACCGGGACCGGGAAACCAAGGAAGGTGGTATAGGCCGTCACGTTCAGGGTCAATGGATAGGTACCCGAAGTGGTCGGCACTCCTTCCACCACACCGCAACCGAGTTGCCCGGTGAGGTAGGAACAATTCGCAGGGGTCTGTGAGTTGCACGCCCAGGACAGACCAGGCGGCAGACCTGTTACACCATTGACCGCCACGGAATCCAGCATCTGGCCCTCGAAAGTGGGATCCACATCGCCACCATTCTGTGGCACGATGAGGTTCAATACCTGGATGTACGCCTCACCCACAACGCCACCCACGAAGTTGGTGGTCGTATCCGGCCAAACGCCGAAAAGACTATCGGCATACAAGGGGTCCGGGGTGCATTGCCCAAAGGCATTCGCGATCGAACCGGCCAGGAATAGGGAGAGTAGCAATTGCTTCATATGGTAGGGGTCACTTGTCCTTGTTCACGTCCTTCTCGATCTCTTCCATGTACAGAAGATCCACTGCTTCAGCTGCGGTAGGGGTGATGGAGAGCACGCTTTCCAACTGGGAGATCTGCACGAGTTTGTGCACCGGTTCCTGCAAACCGCATACCACCAGCGAACCGTTCACGCTCTTGCACAGGCGGTTCGCGACCAGCAAGGCACTGAGCCCCGAGGAATCGCAGTAACGGGAGGCACTGAGATCGATGATGATGTTGCGTTTGCCGGTCTTGTTCAGATACACCAATTCGCTTTTCAGCTCCGGCGCACAGGTCGTGTCCAGCTTTTCGACATTGCTGGTCACCAGTGTGTAGCGCTCCTTATCCTCGATGGTGAAATTCATGGTATGATGGCTTCAGGTCAAAGATAATCAGGCTTTCCGTCCCGCGAAAGGTGGCAGTACCGGGTGGTTTTCAAACAGCCTGCCGTGGGATACGCGCAGCAATGAGGTAAAGCACTGCCATACGGATGGCCACCCCGTTCTCCACTTGGTCCAGAA
>JAHEFL010000343.1:986-3202 GCA_024640205.1 Flavobacteriales bacterium
CAGAATGATGCTGTTCGCGTGGTCCGCCACTTCGGTGGTCACCTCCACCCCGCGGTTGATGGGCCCGGGATGCATGATCACCACGTCGCGGCCGATGTCCTTGTACCGTTTCAGGTCCAGCCCGTATAGCATGGCATATTCCCTGAGGGACGGGAAATTGGCGATCCCATCACCACCCTGCCGCTCCATTTGGATGCGCAACATATTGGCCACATCGCACCAACGCAGGGCTTTGTCCAGGTCATGCTCCACGGTCACTCCAAGGCTTGTGATGTGTTTGGGCATCAGCGTTGCCGGTCCGCACAATTTCACCTGAGCGCCGAGTTTCTGCAGGCAGAAGATGTTGCTTAGGGCCACCCTGCTATGGAGCACGTCCCCTACGATCAGCACTTTCACCCCTTTCACCTTGCCGAATTTCTCCCGGATACTGTATGCATCCAATAGCGCCTGGGTGGGGTGTTCATGAGTACCATCGCCGGCGTTCACGATGCTCGCGTTCACATGGCGGCTCAGGAACACGGCTGCTCCGGGATCCGGATGCCGCATCACCACCATGTCCACCTTCATGGACAGGATGTTGTTCACGGTATCCACCAAGGTCTCGCCTTTGCTCACGCTGGAGCCGGAGGCGGAGAAATTGACGACATCGGCGCTCAGCCGTTTCTCAGCCAGCTCAAAGCTTACCCGGGTGCGCGTGCTGCTCTCAAAAAAGAGGTTGGCGATGGTGATGTCCCGCAAGGAGGGGACCTTTTTGATGGGCCTGCTCAGCACCTCCTTGAACCCATCCGCCGTGCGGAAGATCAGATCGATGTCGTCCTCCGTCAGGTCCTTGATCCCCAGAAGGTGCTCAGTGCTCAGTTGATCGCTCATGCCTTATGCGCCAATATCCTGTGCGAATGCCGAGGGTTCCCGACCGTCCGGATCGATGGTGGAAGTATGCATCAGCACACGGTCCTGGCCTTCGATCTCCTTCCATTCCACGATCACGTGTTGCCCGTCGATGCTATCGACCTTCTTGCCCACATAATCAGGTTGGATGGGTAGTTCGCGGCTGAATCGGCGATCCACAAGCACCATCAACTGCACCGAGGCCGGTCGCCCGAAGGCGAGCATGGCATCCAAGCCGGAACGAATGGTACGCCCCGTGAACAGCACGTCGTCCACCAGGATCACCCGACGGTCGTCGAGCGAGAAATCGAGTTGGGTTGCGCTGGGTGACGGTGGCGTGGCGCGATGCCGGAAGTCATCCCGATGGAAGGTGATGTCGAGCTCGCCGTATTGGAGCATCTCCTTACCCAGGATCCGACGAAGGTCCTTGCGAAGCCTGCGTGCCAGGTTGATCCCTCTGGGCTGAAGTCCTATAAGAGCTACCCCGTCCAGATCCGCGTGATCCTCGATCAACTGGTGGCATAACCGCTCCACGGTGAGCCCGAAGGCCTTGCTCCCAAGGATGGTGACCGGCTGCATCGCCGCGAAGATAACGGGCGCAAGGGAGCCAGCACCGGGAAAGGGCTCGCGGTCAGGTCCTTGAAGTAGAAGTAAGCGCTACGGGAGGTTGCACCAGTAGCATGCCTTCTCCGGTTCACACCGGGCGAAGAGAGGCAGTTCCATGCCTGGGTTCACCAGAAGGAGCTCCCAGGGATCCGCGATGTGCAGATACTTGGAACCTTCCTGCGTCAATTCCAGGTGGAGCGCATGATCATGTGGGGGCTCTTCGCGTGGCTGAACGAATTCAAGCCGCAGCAGCACCCCTTCACCGACACCCGTGCGCTTTGTGAATGCCCGTAGGTCCATGTATCCCTGCATCAGGAACTCGTGCAGCTTCTCCGCGCGCTGCACGCGCCACACATCCCTGCCGGCCTGCTCGCGCATGTGCTCCACCGCTTCGAATTGTTCAGCGGTGTGTTCCGCATAGTTCGCCTTGAACGGCGCGGCGGATGCAGGATCGTTCTGCAAGGCCAGGAACAGCCCGGCACTCTTCTCGGGTCGCACGAGGATCAATTCCTTTTCGGGAATGTGTAAAAAGAACTCGGAACCAGCTGGTGAAGGGACATAGCCTTGATACCGCTGGAACTCGCCGTTCTCCTCCCGCTTGCGCAGAAGCCCGAGCCTGACCAACGGCCCTAATCCTGCCTGTCGACCGAGGAAATCCGAAAGTTCTTCGTAACCCTGCTCCCGCGAGCGCAGGATGCGATCGTAACGCTCAAGGAATACTG
>JAHEFL010000344.1 GCA_024640205.1 Flavobacteriales bacterium
TCCTGGTCCGCCAGCAGGTTGAACTGCACCCCGCGGTTCAAGATGGCCGAGGCGAGCAGGGTGCGGTCCCCGACCTGTTCGGCCAGTGCGTACATCACATCCACGTACTTGCCGAAGGTGTCCGCTTGCTGCGTGATGGCCTGCGCATCGAAGAGGTCGCGCAGCGCATGGAGCCTCTGCTCGGGGCTGGCCTTGGGCGAACGGTACACGGCCCATAGGCTGTCCTTCGGTGCTTGTGCGACCAGGGTGAATGGCACCAGGAGGTGGACGAACCGGAGAACTGTTCTCATGGGGGGGCGGTGGCGTGAAGTATGGGTGGGGAGGGGTGCGATCCTTCAGGCCCTGCTGGCCTGTTACGCCTCGCGAAATTACCTGCCGGATCGATCCCTTTTCGGCCGGTGCGACCGACGGCTCCGCGAAGTCACGCCTGTGCTCCTTCGGAGCTCTGTCGGACGAAGTACATCTCCATCTCCCCCTTGCCCTTCGCCTGCACTTTTCCGCGGGAAGTGAACGATAGCCCCGGTTCGTTCTTCACCAGATCATAGGTCGCTTCGGAGATGTTCACCTGCCCTGCTTCACCTGAGGACTCCATGCGGCTGGCGGTGTTCACTGTATCGCCCCAGATGTCGTAGCTGAACTTCTTGATGCCCACGATGCCCGCCACTACCGGTCCGGTATGCACGCCGACGCGGACCTCGAAGTAGGGCAGCCCGGCGGAGATCTTACGTGCCTTGCCTTCGGCGATGAAGTCGCGGATCTCCAGGGCCGCCTTTACGGTATTGATCGCATGCGTGTCGTTCGGCACCGGAAGTCCGCCGGCCGCCATGTACGCGTCACCAATGGTCTTGATCTTCTCCATGCCGTGGCGGGCGATGATCTCATCGAAGGCCGTGAAGCTCAGGTTCAGGTCCCGCACCAATTGCTCCGGGCTCATTTTTTCCGAATAGGCGGTGAAGCCCTTGAAATCCGTGAAGAGCACCGTTGCCTGATCGATCCGTTTCGCATCGGCCGCGCCCTTTTCCTTCAATTCCTCGGCCACTTCCTCGGGCAGGATGTTCAGGAGCAGTTCGTCACTGCGCTGGCGCGCAGCGGCGATGCGGTTCCGTTGGCGATAGATGATGATCCCGAACAGGATGGACCCGAGCAAGGCAAAGAGTATGGCATTGCGGACCAATCGCTGCTGCTGTTCCTTCCGCTCCCGTTCGGCGCGTGCGACCAGTTCCTTCTTCTCCGCCTCGTAGCCGAATTGCAACCCGGCCAGTCGATGGGCGTTCCTTCGGTTGAAGAGACTATCGCGGATGCTGATATGTTCCTTCAGCTTCCAATAGGCCGGGACCATCTCGCCGCGCAGGCTGTCCAGGGATTCTGCGCTTTTCAGATAGTTCATGTACGGCACCCTGCTATCCAATTGCGAGGCCAGTTGGGCGGCCTTCTCCAGATAGGGTCCGGCCTCGTCCGGCCTTCCTTGCTTGATGAGCACATCCGCAGCGCGACAGTAGACGTCAACGACATCCACCTTCTCATTGATGGACTCGAACAGCGTGATGGCCTCCTGGAACTTCCGCAACGCTCCCGGCCGATCGCCCTGGGCGAGCAGGACGCGCCCCAGACCGGTGGCGCCAACGGCCATATGGTCCGTGTTCGCCAGGGATCGCGCATAGCGGTACGTGGAATCGAAATACGACAGTGCCCGATCCCGATCACCCAATTCCAGGTACGTGCTGCCGATGCTTCCCAGCACGCTCATGAGATTCACCGTGAAGCCGGCCTCTTTCAGCAGCCGAGCGCTCCGTTCATCGTAGTACAAGGCCTTGTCCAGTTCGCCCATCTCCGCATACGACTCAGCGATATTGGACATCTCGATGGCCGCATCGGCACTGTCACCGACCTGCTCGAAAGCTTCAAGTGCCTTCAGGTTGTACGCCAGCCCGCCCACTTGATCGCCCATGTGGCCCTTGGCATAGGCCATGTGGCTGTAAACGTGTCCCTGATACTGGACCTCGCCCAACTTCGTGTAGGTATCCAGCGCCTGTTGGAAGGCTTTCAGGGCCGCTTCATAAGCCCCTTCGTCCGAATAGGACATACCCGTGTAGATCGTGGCAAGCGCCGCGTTCACTTCCAGGTCGGCGTCCTTGAACAGGTCATGGGACCTTTGGTAGTAGGCCCGGGCGCGTTCGCGATCACCGGTGATCGCATGGACCTTGCCCATCGCCAGGAACGCAGAAGCCAATTCCCGGCCTTTCCCCACCTCGGCGGCCAGCCGTTCCAGCTCTGCTTCATCATCCAGGACGCTGGTCACATCGTGCTGAATGGCCCAAGCGATCGAATCGTTCAGGGCCGTCAACGCATGCAGGGCCGTACTGTCAGAGTGCTGGGCATGCGCTGCTTGCGTACTGAGCAGCACTACCGCCAGGTTCCTGACCATGTTCTTCATTCACCTGCCACGTCAATTCGGGTAACAAAGTACATCTCAAGTTCCCCCTTCCCTTTCGCCTCCACTTTCCCGCGTGAGGTGAAGGTGAACCCCGGCTCATCCTTCACCAGATCATAGGTCCCCTCGCTGATGTTCACCTGCCCGACGGCACCGGATGATTCCATGCGGCTGGCGGTGTTCACTGTATCGCCCCAGATGTCGTACTGGAATTTCTTCACGCCCACGATGCCCGCCACCACCGGACCGGTGTGGATGCCGATGCGGATCTCGAAATAAGGCTCACCGGCGGCGATCTTCCTTGCCTTGCCTGCTTCGACGAAGTTGCGCATCTCCAGTGCCGCTCGTATGGCATCCGTCGGATGCGTGCTGTTCTCCACCGGCAGGCCACCCGCCGCCATGTAGGCGTCGCCGATGGTCTTGATCTTCTCCATGCCGTGTTTCTCCATGATCGCATCGAAGGCAGAGAAGCATTCGTGGAGGTCCTTCACCAACGCCTTCGGAGTGAGCACTTCGCTCAAGGCGGTGAATCCTTTGAAGTCCGTAAAGAGCACGGTCACGTTATTGATCAGACGTGCTTCGGCCTCCCCTTTGGCCCTTAGCTCGGCAGCCACCTCCTCCGGCAGGATGTTGTGCAGGAGACCCTCACTGATCTCCTTTTCGTGCTGGATGGCCGCACGGGAGCGGTGCACGTATCGCAGGCGGTTCCACAGCCCAAGCGCCGCCACCACCACCGCCAGGCCACTGAACAGGTAGATGTTGC
>JAHEFL010000019.1 GCA_024640205.1 Flavobacteriales bacterium
TGGGTGAACTCCAGGGAGCATTGCCCATACGTTGGTCCGGGCAGCACGCGGATGGAAGCCACCTGATCCAGATCGGTGATCGAACGGTAGCGGAACATGCCGTGTTCGACGCCACTGGTCGTACTGTGACCGGTATGCTTCGAACATCGCGCGGTGAGATGATCCAGGTGGATCTTGGGTCAGCGCCTACCGGCATGTATATGATCCGATTGCGGACGGAGGATGGGGTCCATGTGCTGAGAGCGTTGCATCGTTTGTACTGATCGGCAATGCTGTTCACAACTTGTGAAGATCACGAGGCTTCAAAAATTGGCAAACTATACCTCCGGAAGGTACATTGGTCTGACCAACGTTCCTTGAGTTCGGACCTACGGGTCCGGTGGAATTCGGAGATAAGGAGAACGATTCACCGCGGAAGCGTCCTACGACGTGACCAAGCCTGGTAAGAGGTGATGCGGGACCGGATCGTTCGACTCATGCCAGTCATGTGTCACCTACCGAGGGCCATGCGAACGGGATTGCAGACCTCAGGGTCAGTGGGTTCGTTCGAACGCAATGGATACAGCGGCATCGGGTAAGGGCCAAGGCCTTGATCGGATGGGAGCGGGGATCGCCGACAAGGTGGTCCCCGCTTCGCTTTTATAAGGAGCGGGGAGGATACTTGCGAAGGTCGTGACCACCGCGCTTCCAAGGCATCGAGACCACGATCGATCGTGGATAAGTGCGACGATGGCTCTTCAGTTCGCCGCGAACATGGCGGATACTTTTGATCATCACCGTTCATTGAGAGAATGAGAAAAAAGGACCGAAAGATCTTCGTATTGGATACCTCTGTGATCCTTTACGACCATTCGGCCATCGAGTGCTTCGAGGAGCACGACGTGGTCATACCGATACAGGTGCTCGAAGAGCTCGACACCTTTAAAAAAGGGAACGATACGATCAACTACGAGGCGCGAGAGTTCATCCGCCACCTCGACCAGATAGCGAAACAGGATGTACTGACCGATTGGCAACCACTGAACGGCGCCACGCGTGGCAAGTTCAAGGTGGTGGCCAAGCATGACCTGAACGGCGTTGATGCGACGAAGGTGTTCGATGATGGCAAGAACGACCATCAGATCCTCAACGCCACCCTGACGATCCAGCGGCAGAACCGCGATCGCAAGGTGGTGTTGGTGACCAAGGACATCGCCTTGCGCCTGAAGGCGAAGAGCCTCAACATCGTTGCGGAGGATTACCTGACCGGGAAGGTGAGGGATGTCCGGGATCAGCTCCTGTATAGTGGACGTACCGTGAATGATGAGTTCAATGAGGAGCTGATCGATACGCTCTTTGAACGGGGAAGTGTTCCGGCCGAGGAGCTGGGCATGGATCGGCCCAAGGGCAACCACTTCTTCATTCTGAAACATAAGAAGAAGAGCATCCTGGCCAAGTTCGATCCCAGGACGGGCAACGTGGACCGGGTGGAGAAGAAGAGCATTTTCGGTATCGGGCCAAAGAACGCTGAACAAGCCCTGGCGATGAGCGCCCTGTTGGATCCGGAGATCAAGCTGGTGACCTTGCAGGGCGTGGCAGGCACGGGAAAAACGCTGCTCGCTCTGGCGTGCGCACTTGAACAACGGCGCGAGTACCGACAGATCTATGTGACGCGGCCAGTGGTGCCATTGAGCAACAAGGACATCGGGTATCTCCCCGGGGATATCCAGAGCAAGCTTGATCCCTACATGCAACCACTTTGGGATAACCTGAAGTTGATCAAGGGCCAGTTCGAGAAGCACGACAGCACACCGAAGCGGATCGATGAGATGCTGGAGAACGAGAAGATCTCGATCGCCCCGCTGGCGTACATCCGCGGCAGGAGCCTGAGCAATATCTTCTTCATTGTGGATGAAGCACAGAACCTCACTCCTCTGGAGATAAAGACCGTGATCAGCCGCGCGGGTGAGGGAACCAAGATCGTCTTCACAGGTGATGTGCACCAGATCGATACGCCCTTCCTGGATACGGAGAGCAACGGACTGAGCTACCTCATCGACAAGGCGAAGGGAGATCCCTTGTTCGCGCACATTACGCTGGAGAAAGGCGAACGGAGCCCGCTGGCGAACCTGGCCAACGAACTACTATAGTCTTTGTGCTCGGCGAGGATCGATCCGTTGCACTGCGATGAATTGGTGGTCTTGTTGGCCAAGGTGCGTTCGCACCTGACCACCAGCGCATCCGCCCCCACTGACGACTTGGGCGATACTCTGCGGATGCTTGGTACTTACGATAGTGATGTGCAAGGCATTCGTTCCGGCGATCGGGACGCGTTGGAACGGATGAACATCGCATTCCTACCCACTGCTTGGATCAACGAAAGGGCATTGAAATGTGGTTGGACGAGGGAATACCTGAGGATCGCTGAGCGCTTCGACGAGTTGTACCGCGCTCTTGGGGGAAAGCGAGGCGGCTAGAACAACTCCTCCACTTCGATGAACTGGAAATCCAGCTTGAAGAGGCTTTCGTAATCCTTGCCGGTCTCGGCCATCTCCTCGTCACCCGTCTCATAATGCCAATTCACCTGGACATGCTGTCCACGTTCGGTCACGGCATCCAATTGCTGAAAGATGTTGTACAGGTGCTTGCTTGAGCTTGTATCGAGGTAATCCAGACGCATGTTCACCGTGGTCTCGGTGCGTGGTTCCATCAGGTATTCCTCCAGCCAATGATACACGCGGGAATAGAATTGCTCCGAGTTATGCGGCAGAGAACGACCGATGAATTCCAGCACGCCTTGGTCCAGATCAAGGTCGATCTGTGGCGAGGTCTCGGTGCGATCGATGTGGAATCGTTTCGTGGACATGTTCCTTCGGAAGGATCATCCAAAGGTCGCCGCGAAGCAGGCCAAGCTTCAGCTCAAGGCCAATACGTAACCAACAAGTTCAGGTTGAAAACAAAGTGGATCGAACGGATGCCCTCGATCCCGGAAGACGGTCCGATCAGCGTTCCCGATACTCGGTGATGATCTCGGCATCGGTAGGCATCCTGATCTCCGTATCATCCATACGCCGTGCCCAGTAGAGGTATTTTCCGGTGCCCTGGCAGGCGAAGGCCTTCATGGTCTCCTGCGGAACGAGGGTCTTCATTGGGAAAATGCGCCAGTTCCCGCTCGTTTCCTGGACCGCGACCTTCACATCGACCATTTCCTTGCAGGTGTTCTTCAGTTCAATGGAATACGTGCCACTGAAGTCGCGGCGATAACCATCGTAGATATGGCATTGCTCGCAGGGCTCGCCCCATTCGCTGAAGGCTTTCACCACGCAATCCGCCGGGCTGCCGCTTTGGGCACCTGCCCAGAAGGCGATCAGGATCAGGAAAAGCAGTAGGAGGATCTTTTTCGTGTACATAATTCTATCGGGCCGGTGATCATTAGCTCCCGGATCGATGCGGCCTCATACGCAGGCGCTGGCTAAGGGGTTGCAGGCGGCGCATCAACCAGTGGGTCATGTGCCGAACACACCAGTGATCGCAGGGTCGCGATCGTCCTTGCGCCCTGGGGGTCGCTAGCGGGTGCGGGTATCGAAGTGTGCGAGCTTCTCCAAAGCGTTGATTTCCGGAACACCTCCCGTTGGATGCATTGTCGTTTGCCTTCCTTGCAACGGATTATAATGGTTCCCCGCTCCTGATCCCAAGCGATGGCTTCGGGTTCCAGAGCGGAGAGAGGCATGATGTCCTGACGCGATCGGATACCCGCTGAGAAGTGGTCCATTACGAGCCGCTGACGGGCATCCACCCTGATCCGGATCTCATCGTGCTCCTGTCCGCCTATATGGAACTGCATTTCGCCGGTCCACTGTCCAAGGAGCGAAGCGGAACAGATCAGCACTACAGCGGTAAGGATGGAACGCATCGGATCGGGTTATGCAGGTTTGCTGGGCAAGGGCCGAACCTAGGCCGCCTTGGATACGTACACGGGCGCCATCGGTTCCATTTGATCAACTGAATGAACGTTCGGATATTCCTTCTTCTACGCTCAGCCTTTGCGCTGATCGCATTGATCTCTGCACTGGGCGCAAGCTCCCAGGCAGTTTTCACCGTGAACGGTCGACTGAAGATCGAAGGAGGTGACATGGGTGATACCCGGGTCGTGGTATTCAAGAACGGTTCGCCGGTGCGCACCTTGACCGACGGCCTGAACAAATTCAGCTTGGACCTCGACCTGCAGGCCGACTACGTGATGTCCTTCGAGAAGGACGGTTATGTTTCCAAGAAACTATCCTTCAATACACGGGTTCCGGCCGATAAAGCGATGGAGCCCTTTACACCGTTCGAATTCGCTGTATCACTTTTCAAGCAATACAGCGATGTGAACGTGGTGGTGTTCAACCAGCCGGTAGGGATGATCCGCTATGAACATGGATTAGGCGACTTCGATTACGATACCGATTACACACGCTCCATCCAGAAGCAAATGCAGCAAACCTTGGCGGAGGTGGAGCGAAAGCAGAAAGAGGAATCCGATATGGCCAGTGCGAACGGCAAACGACAGGCTGCGGAAGCGAAGGAGAGGGCCAAAGCGGAAGCCGAAGCCGCTCGTGCTCAGGCCGAGGCGGCCAAGGCTGTCCAGGAAGCTGAACGCAAGCGGGCGTTGGAAGAAGCTGCAGCAGCGCGTAAAGTCGAAGAGGAAAAAGCAGCGGCAGCCCGGAAGGCGGAGGAGGAACGCCTGGCTGCGATCAGAAAGGCGGAAGCAGACAAGAAGCTGGCCGCTGAGCAAGCCGAAGCGGACCGACTGGCGGAAGCACAGCGTGTGGAGGCGGAGCGCATCGCAGCAGCCAAGCAGCGAGCTGAGGAGGCACGCGCGGCACAGGAAGCGGAAGCTGCGGCAAGGGCTGAAGCAGAGCGCTTGGACCTGGAACGCAGGACGGCAGCGCGCAAACAGGCCGAAGCCGAACGGAGGGCGGCCATGGCAGCAGCAACCAAGCCACCACCAGTGGCTGCACCACGTGCACAACCAGTGGCACAGCCGCTCCCGGTGATGGTGCGTAGGGAACCCATGCGTGCGAGCAGCGAACCTGCGGTGCCTGCCAAGGCGGTGTCCGGCTCGGATGGACGTAGGAGCATCACCGCCCACATGGAAAGCGAGACCAGACCTGCTTCTTTGGATGCGGAGAATGGAGCGAACGATGAGCAGAGCAGGACCGCTGGCATGGATCGCAGCGAGGAGTTGATCGTAGAGCCGAACAAGGTGATGACCGTGGTCACGTTCGCATCGTCGGACCGCGTGACCGAGTACCGGAAGGTGATCCACAAATGGGGTGGTACCTACTATTTCCGGAATGAGGAGAGCATTTCCCAAGTGACGTACGAGCAGGAGGCTCTTGAAGAGCAACTGGTCGACGTGCAGCCCCGGAGCAAGTACTAGCGCACTACTTTCGGTGCGATGGTCGCACGCAAATACGTGCGGGATGGACGTGCTCCGATCCCGAAGGATCCATTGACCAGCGCGGTGATGAGCCGGATCAGGGCCCGTAACACCGGACCCGAGCGAAGGATGCGAAGCGCTTTATACGCTGCTGGTTTGCGTGGATATCGATTGAACTATAAGAAGGCTCCGGGTCGACCCGATATCGCCTTCGTTGGGCGGCGCGTCGCCGTGTTCGTGCACGGGTGTTTCTGGCACGGATGCCCGTATTGTTCGCCGAAGCGCCCGCGCAGCAACCGTTCCTTCTGGACAGCCAAGTTGGACCGCAACAAGGAACGGGACGGAGAAAAGGTGCGTGCCTTGAAAAAACTGGGTTGGCGTGTGGTCACGGTGTGGGATTGCCGCTTGCAGCGATCTCCGGAGTCGCAGGTGACCCGCGTGGCACAGGCGCTGCAAGGGCGATGACCGCGATCACTTGCTCGCCTTGAACAGGAGGTCCTTCTCCTCCTTGCTTAAACTGTCATACCCGCTGCGGGAGATCTTGTCCAGGATCGCATCGATGCGCGCCTGTTCAGTATTCTTCTGAGCATTGAACGCTGCGTCCTGCTCGTATATGTTCCGCCCCGGCTTCTTGGCGACCTTCATGCGACCGCCCTGCTTCGGCCGGAAGGCGCGACCAATGGCTTCCATGGCGTTCATGAAATTCAGTGACCAGTCCTGACCCTTGGCCAATTGCCGCGCTGCCAGGAAACCATAGAGTGCACCGCCGATGTGTGCTTCATGGGCCACGCCGTCGCCACTACCTATGCCCATCAGATCAAGCAGTACGACGACAGCTGCCACATACATGAGTTTCACTGGACCTATCAGCAGCAGATGCACCACCATGGTCGGTCGGTAGCTGGCGATCCCCACCAATACGCTCATCACTGCTGCCGAGGCGCCCATCACCGCAGGTTGCGGCTGACCGGAAGGTGTGGTCAGGTTGCTGGAGATCACGAAAACAAGCAGGCCCACGATGCCGCCCAGGATGTAGTTGCCGATCAGCCGTTTGCCGCCCAGCAGATCCTGGAAAAGTCGGCCGCTCATCCACAGGATGATCATGTTCCAGAATATGTGCCCCAGGCTCAGGTGGAGGAACATGTAGGTGACGACCGTCCATGGGCGGGTGATGAGCGTTCCGAGATCCGCGGTGGAACGCAACCATTGCACCACCCAGGCATCTCGCAGCATCACGGCACCTGGTCCGTTCCCCCCCATGGGCAGCAACAGCAGATAGGCCAGCACCATGAGCACGAAAACGGCCACGTTCACAAGGATCAGCCGCACCAAGCCGCCCCCTGTTCTCCATTGCATCCGCAGATCCTCCTTCAAACTCATTACTCGATCATCATTTGATCCTTCCTACTACCGATCGTCCGTTCCTCGAACGATGAAGTTCCGGGCTGTCGTATCCCATCTAATGCCATGGATGATCGCGTCGTTCCCTGTTCCGCCAAATACGGATCAGCACATAGCCCACGGCCATTCCTCCCAAGTGCGCGAGGTGGGCCACATTGTCCTCCGGATTGTTGGACATGGCGAGGAAAATGGAGATGCCGCCAAGGATCAACACGAAGTATTTGGCCTTGATCGGGATGAAAATGGGAAAGACCATCAATTCCACCTCCGGGTAGGTCATTCCGAATGCGAGGAGCACACCGTATAATGCTCCGGACGCACCGACCATCGGCCTGTTCAAGAGGCTGTTGAACTCACCCAGCAAGGGGTCGATGTAGTTCCGCTGGCTCAAGATCAGTTCCGCACCGTTGGCTTTCACTTCGGCAATCTGATCCGGGGTCATGATATCGAGTAGACGGAAGTACTCGAAGACATGTGCACCGCTGTACAACAAGCCCGCTCCAATGCCCGTGATCATGTAGAAGGTGAAGAAGCGTTTCGAGCCCCATTTGTACTCCAGGGGTGGCCCGAGCATGAACAAGCCAAGCATGTTCAGGGCGATATGGCCCAGGCCTCCGTGCATGAACATGTGCGTCACCAATTGCCAGGGGCCGAAGAGGGGGGAAGCGAAAAAGTGCAGGCCCAGCCAATGGGTCATGCTTCGCCCCATCATGTCCCCCAGACCGGTGATAGTGAGGAGGAAGAGGATGACATTGATCAGGATGATATTCTTGATCACGGTCGGCAGCCCGGCGATGGGATTGGTCGTCATCAGCGTTCGAATCGTTCGTTGAGCTCGTCGAGCCCGTAGGTGATCAGTGTCGGTTTCCCAGCGGCCGTGTGCGTCGGGATGGAACAGGCGAAGAGGCGGTCGATCAGGTCGTGCATGGCCATCGTATCCAGCACGCGGCCCGGGCGCATGGCCATAGTGGATGCCATCGTTCGTGCCAGGACCTGGTGCCTTTCGTTGCGGAGGCCACCCTTTTCCACCTTCAGCTGTTCCAGGATACTTTCCAGCAATCGTGTGGGGTCATCATCCGGTGCTTCGGCAGGCATCCCGTTCACTTGCACCGTGCGCCCGCCGAAGAACTCGATATCCAGACCAAGGGCGCGCAATTCGGGCAGGATCTCCTGGACCAGGGCCATATCCTGTGCGCTCAGTTCCACATTGCGCGGGAACAGCTGGGTCTGCGATGATCCGGCGCCGCTTTCCAATTGCTTGAGGTTCCGCTCGTAAAGGATCCGCTCATGCGCCCGCTGCTGATCCACCACCATGAACCCACTACGCAGTTGCGCGATGATATAGGTCCCGTGGAATTGGAACACGGGACGCTCCCCCGGGATGCCTTCACTTTCCCTGCTGGGTAGCACGCGATCAGTGGTATCGATCCGGGTCGGGTCCCCTTCCGGGGATGCTCCTCCCAGGTCGAACAGTTGTTGCCAGCCCGCAGCCGATGGTTTGGGAGGCGCATTGAACGCACCCAGGTCGTTCGGTCGCCAGGCCGGTACAGATGCCACTTTGGTGGTGACATTCGCTTGTCCGAAGGCCGCCAGCATCGCGGGCTCCGGCTCGAAGTCCAGGCTTGGGGTGATGTTGAATCGCCCCAACGCCCGGCGCACGGCAGCGTGCACCACGGCGTAGATCGTTCGTTCATCACGGAATTTGATCTCCGTCTTGGTCGGATGGATGTTGATGTCGATCTGCGCGGGATCCAGGTCCAGGAACAGGAACCATCCCGGATAACTATCCTTGGTCACGAGCTCCTCGTATGCCCGGCGCACTGCATGCTCCAGGTATCCGCTGCGGATGAAGCGACGATTGACAAAGAAATACTGCTCACCCCGCGAGCGCTTGGCGAACTCCGGCTTCACGATGAAGCCATCCACGCGGATGATCTCCGTCGCCTCCTCCACCGGCACCAAGCGTTCATCGTGCTTCCTGCCGAAGAGGCCCACGATGCGTTGGCGCACGTTCCCTGCTTGCAGGTTGAATTCCTCCTGACCGTTGTGGATCAATTGGAAACCGACCTCCGGATGCGCTAGGGCCACGCGATGGAATTCCTCCAGCACATGCTTCAGTTCCACGCCATCGCTCTTCAGGAACTGCCTTCGTGCCGGTACATTGTAGAAGAGGCTGCGCACCGCGATGGTGGTGCCGGAAGCGCCTGCCCACGGTTCCTGGCTTTGTACGCGGTTGCCCTCGATCAGGATCCGGGTGCCGACTTCCTCATCCGGTTCGCGCGTGGTCATTTCAACCTGTGCCACGGCGGCGATACTGGCGAGCGCTTCGCCTCGGAAACCCTTCGTCTGCACCGTGCTCAGGTCATCCGCTGCCCTGATCTTGCTGGTGGCGTGGCGCTCAAAGCACATGCGCGCATCCATGGCGCTCATGCCTGTTCCGTCATCGGTCACCTGCACCAGGGTGCGCCCGGCATCCTTCACCACCACCACGATCTGTGAGGCACCGGCATCCACGCTGTTCTCGAGCAGTTCCTTCACCACGCTCGCAGGCCGTTGGACCACTTCGCCCGCCGCGATCTGGTTCGCGACGTTATCCGGAAGAAGACGGATCACATCAGCCATTCCACATGCCGAGAAGACCGAAGCGCATGGCCAGGATGTAGAGCACGAGCAGAACGACGCCCAATGCAAGCAGCATGCGAAGAAGGTGCGCGCGTTCACTGTTCCGCCGTTGCCAGGCGTGCTGGATCCGTGAAGAGAACAACGCACGGTCCGCTTCGCGATGGGCTTTGGAACCCACTTCGGCACGGATCCGCTTCAGCCGCTCCTGCTGTTCCTCCTTCAGCGGATCGTAATAACGAAGGGCAGGTTCGAAGCCCCTCGGACCGCGCTGGCGGAACAAGTTGAAAAGCGGTGTGGAACGTGATGCGGGCATCGTTGCAAAAGTAGTCCATGCGGAGCAGCCTTCCGGGTACGATGATCGAGTGATCCTCCGTTCCACTTCCAAAACCGGGGTGTTCAAAACCCGCATCGATCGCGAACGATCTCGCCTCGATGCCCCGGTAGTTTTGGCCCTTCTTCCATGAAGCGCATCTTCACCATCCTGGCGCTGTTGTGCCTGCTCCTGCTCTCCTTCGGAGGCGTACCCGGGAGCGATCGCACCGTCCCGCGCACGGCCGGTGTGCTGGAACGCTCGTCGCCGTGGGCTGATTCGGTCATCCAAACGCTCGACCTGAACGAACGGATCGCGCAGTTGATGATGGTCGCAGCATACAGCAACAAGGACCGGAAGCACGAAGCCGAGGTACGCCAGCTCGTCATGGAGCGCAACATCGGGGGATTGATCTTTTTCCAGGGCGGCCCGCACAGGCAAGCCAAGCTCACCAACGAGTATCAAAACGTGGCGCGCACGCCTTTGCTGTTGGGGATGGACCTGGAGTGGGGCCTATCCATGCGGCTGGATAGCACGATCCGCTTCCCGCGGCAGATGGCCTTGGGAGCGATACAGGACGATGCGTTGGTGGAGGACATGGGCCGGGAGATCGCGCGCCAGATGAAAAGGCTCGGTGTCCATGTGAGCTTCAGCCCGGTGGTGGATGTGAACAACAACGCGGTGAACCCGGTGATCAACGACCGCAGTTTCGGGGAGGATCGCGAGAACGTGGCCCGTAAAGGGATCGCGTACATGAGAGGCTTGCAGAACGGCGGGGTCATCGCCACGGCCAAGCATTTCCCGGGGCATGGGGACACGGACAGCGATTCGCACCACGCCTTGCCCCTGATTAATCAAACGCGGGAGCGCCTGGATTCACTGGAGTTGTATCCCTTCCGCCGGTTGGTGAACGAAGGGCTTCTGGCGATGATGGTCGCACATCTTGAAGTGCCTGCTTTGGACAGCACGAAAGGACTGCCCAGCACCTTGAGCCGCCCCATCGTGACGGATCTGCTGCAGACGGAGCTTGGCTTCCAGGGGCTTGTCTTTACGGATGCCATGAACATGAAAGGCGTCTCCAAGGTGGACGCTCCCGGCGAGGTGGAGCTACGTGCGTTGCTGGCAGGCAACGATGTGCTCCTCTTTCCACAGGACCCCGTAAAAGCGATCGAGCGGATCCGACTGGCGGTGACGAACGGGGAGATGGACAGCGCTACCATCACCCACAAGTGTTTGAAAGTGCTCCGCGCCAAGGAATGGGCAGGGCTTACGGATCGGCGCCCGATCGCACTGGAGCGGCTACATGAGGATCTCAACACACCGCGTGGCGAGCTGCTGCGCAGGGAACTGTATGCGGCTTCCATTACAGTGCTGAAGGATCACCATGG
>JAHEFL010000345.1 GCA_024640205.1 Flavobacteriales bacterium
ACAGGAGGTACTGCTTGCCCGCACCCGGGAGATCGAGCGACAGCTGCGGAAGGGACTTGGCCTATCCGGGGAGGCGACCCATGAAGCACCGTTGTCCACCTTCGATCGCTGATCCAGCCCACACATGAAATTGTTCCGGACCGTTCGCGCACACATGCTGAAAGAGAACCGCTTCTCCCGTTACTTCCTGTATGCCATCGGCGAGATCGTGCTGGTGGTGATCGGGATATTGATCGCGTTGCAACTGAATCTATTGAAGGAAGAACGTAACCAGCGCAGGCAGGAGGTGCAGACCTTGGAACAGTTGCACGACGAGTTCACCTCGAACCTGATGCAGTTGGACGAGAAGATCGCCATGCGCAAGATCATGATCAACGCGGGGATCCAGCTCCTGGCCTACCATGATGATCCATCATTGATAGTTCCGGATTCCGTGGAGACCTACATCGCGCGCACCACGGTATCCCCCACCTTCGACCCCGTTACCAATGACCTCATCACCTCGGGTCGATTGTACCTGATCAGTAATATGGCCTTGAGGCGCAAACTTTCCACTTGGACCAGCGAATTGGTGCAGGTTACGGAGGAAGAGGAAGCCTGGATCGGCTTGAACCGGAACGTTTACGCTCCTTTCCTTCGTGCGTATTACCCCATGCGCAACGTTCACGCCGCAAAGTGGAGTGGGCTGGATGTGGTGCGTACCATCATGCTCGACAAAAAGAACGCTGTGAACATGGATATTTCCCGCTCCAGACGCACCCCGGACCTGGCGGCCCTATTCGCCCGGCCGGAAGCGGAGGACCTCCTGTCCACGGTGGTTTCCGCGAGCCTTTTCGCCAATCGCCAGAGCGAGGCATTGCGCGCGAGCATTGTGGAGATCCTGGACCTGATCGATGCTGAATTGAAGAACGACTGATCCACTGCCCATGATCAAATTCTTCCGCACCATCCGCCAACGCATGTTGAAAGAGAACCACTTCTCCCGCTACTTCCTTTATGCCATCGGCGAGATCGTGCTGGTGGTGATCGGGATCCTGATCGCGCTGCAGATCAATACGTGGAACGAAGGAAGACGATCCGCCGAGCAGGAGACGTTGTACCTGCACCGGCTGCTTGCCGAGAACCGCTTGGACCTGGAGACCTTCGCAGGAAGTATCAAGGACCTCGAGAAGGGCAACGAGACCATTGTGGCCATGTCCGAGGCCATGACGGGCGCATCGACCCCGGATTCCGTGCTGATACGGGGTGCCAGTGGCTTTCTGGGCTATGGTAGCATCTACCCGATCTTCACTTCCTCGCGCTCCACGTTCGAGGACCTCTCCAGCACTGGAAACCTGAAGGTCCTGCGGAACACGGCCTTGCGGGAGCGGATCGTGAAGCATTATGCCAGGCACGATCAGGTGGAGAAACGGATCCGTATTGCGGTGGACTGGGCGCTTCCCTTGGACGCCCCCTTCACAGTGGACAATGATGTCATGAAATTCGAACCGCACACCGCATTCCTCTACCCTGTGGAAGCGGGGACCATACTTGCTCAAGAGCTAAGGAACAGGCGTATGTCCTATATCACCAATGGCGCTGCCCATTGGTGGATCAACAGCGATGCCATCGACCAGCTGAATGTGCTGATGGATGAGACCGCCGCACTGGTGAGGGATCTGGAGCATGAACTCGAATTGCGCGCCAAGTGAACCCGTGATGATCAAGATCTTCCGCACCATCCGCCAACGCATGCTCAAAGAGAACCGCATCTCCCGCTACTTCCTCTATGCCATCGGCGAGATCGTACTGGTGGTGATCGGGATCTTGATCGCCTTGCAGATAAATACGTGGAACGAAGGACGGAAGCGCCATGCCCAGGAACGCAAGATCCTGAAGGAGCTCTTGACCAACCTGCGCATGGATTCCCTGGACCATGCCGGCAATCGTGACTGGAGCAGGGATGTGGCCGCCTCGGCGCGCTACGTCGTGGACGGTTTGGAAGCACGGGACCCATGGCAGGACACCATGTCCTTGCACTATGGAAGGCTCTTGATCCATGGCGTGGCCACGCTGAACACATCCGCGTACGACAACCTGAAGAGTGTGGGATTCGACCTGATCAGCAACGACAGCCTCCGCATCGCCCTTACCTCCCTTTATTCACTTGACATCACCCGCCTGCTTAAACTCGAAAAGGAAATGTTGTCCGATGATCAGGTGCAGACGATCGTTCCAGCGGTAATGAAGCGTGTACGCATCAACAAGCCCTGGTGGGACTCCACACCGCGCAACTACGGGACCTTGGTGGACGACCTTGAATTCCAAACAGTAATACGCTGGAAGATGGTTACCTCCGACCACATTGCTGGTGAATACGACATCGCCAAAAGGAAGACCGCCGAGCTGATGGGCATGATAGAACGTGAATTAGCGAAGCAGGATAACCCATGATCAAATTCTTCCGCACCACACGCCAAAGCATCTTGAAAGAGAACCGCTTCTCACGCTATTTCCTTTACGCTTTCGGTGAGATCATACTGGTCATGGTAGGCATCCTTCTGGCCTTGCAGGTGAGCACCTGGAACCAGGAACGGCAGGCCCGCAAGAAGGAGCGGGTGCTGTTGGATGAGCTACATCTGGAATTCGAAGCGAACAAGGTCCAATTGCAGGAAGTGGTCTCCCACCATGAACAGGCCCTGGCCGCCGCTACATCCAGGATCGCCGAGTTCCCCATCGATATCGCCACATTGGACCTGGACAGCTTCGCGTTGAAAAGTCGCGGGTTCGGCACTTACTGGACGTTCAATCCTTCCCAAGGCATCATCAACTCCCTGGTGAACACTTCTTCGTTCGACCTGATCTCGGACCCTGAGCTTCGTAAACTACTCGTGAGCTGGAACGATGTGCTGGTTGATTATCAGGAAGAAGAGGAAAGGGCTGCAGCGATCATGGTCGATCAGATCCGCCCATTCATGGCAAGGCATTTCTCCTTCCATGGCGGTTACCGCGATCCACGGGTGGACCTGTCCATACTGGAAAGTCCGGAGTACGAGAACTGGGTCATCATTCGAAAAGGGAACTTATTGGACATACTGGGGGACGGGACCGAGGACCGCGAAGTCACGGTCATCCGAAGGACCATTGATCGCATCATCGAACTTTCAGCTCCAGCGGAAGAATGAACGGATCCGACATAGTCATGGT
>JAHEFL010000346.1 GCA_024640205.1 Flavobacteriales bacterium
CGCCACATACCAATCTTGGTGGCGTAGGCCGAGATCAGAAATTCCAAGACCGAGGTACGTATTCCATGTCCAGGGGTTTCCGTTCCCACCTGCCTCCACGAGAACGCCTCCACGCCTTGTACCACCAGGATGAGGGTCCAATTGCGGGATCCAGGAGGTAAGATTCCAAAGAAATGCGCTATCCACGATTGTGTTCGGTTCCGTTGCTCCGCCAATTAGCAGCTCACCATTTGCGAATCCGCACATTGCGCCATAGCGTCCTTCAGGTAAGGGGGCACATGCGGTCCAGGTATCGTTGATACGGTTGTAGGCCCAGCAATCATCCAAGGCGTTGTAGGCCGTGTCAGCACCTCCTACAACCGCAAGCCCGTTCAAACCCATCCCGCAGGCACGATGGCGCGCTGCGCCTGGCAGTGAAGCCAGTTGCTGCCAAGAATCCGTGTCCGCGTCGTACTGCCATAACTCGTTCGTGGCAGTCCCATCCGCGAACAGCCCTGTAGCAATGTACCCGCCTCGGAAGGCAACGGCTGCATAGCGCGCTGCTCCAGGCAACGAAGCCATCTGTGCCCAGCTATCCGTGCCTAGGTCATATCGCCAAAGCTCGTTCAGGGGGCCGTTGGCATCGAGACCCCCGAACAGGTATCCTGAACTGTCATGTGGCGGGTACAGAGTGAACGCCGAACAATACTGCCTCGGGCTGGCGGGCAATGAGGCCACGGCCGACCACTGCATGGAGATACCGTCGAAACGATACCAATCGTTGGTCAACGACCAACCGACCTCCATCCCGGTTCCGACAAAGACATCAGTTCCGATCGAAAAAGCCGCCGCATCATCCCGCGCCGTTCCCGGAAAATCCGGAAGCTGTTGCCAAGACTGACCACTGCAGATCACCGGGAGTACTACAAGGGCGATGATCACCGAACGCATACCCGAAGCTACGCCGATCGGAGCCACGATCATTCCTCCGCACTTCGCTCGCGAAACGCGGTCATCATCCGATCACGGCTCAGTAGCAGTACTTCCCCTCCCCGATCATTTTCTTCGCGATCGCCTTCCGTAGCTCGGCCGTATTCAGGTTCGTGCTCTTGCAGAAACGCTTGGCGCCCATCAGCATTGCGCGTTGCTCGTCGCCGTCCGCGAAATTGTTCACGGCCTCTTTCGCGTACTTGTGGATGCGGTCCGCTGCGTCGTGGATATACAACTGCGTCATCGCCACCTGCTCTGCGACAGCCCCATCACCTTTGATCCCAGCGAGTTTCAACGTGCGCAACAGCGTGCTCTCCGCGAGGTAGGTATCTATCACCATGTCCGCGATGTGCATCAGCGTCTCTTGGTGTTTCGCCAATTCCAGACCGAGCTTCTGCGCGGCACCACCGGCCACCATCAGCACGGCCTTCTTGAAGTTTGCCACCATGCGCTTCTCGTCGCCGAGCAGTGAATCGTCCGGTTCCGGCATGTCCGGAATGCCCATCAACTCGGCGGCAACTTGCTGCGCAGGACCCATCAGGTCCAGCTGACCTTTCATGGCGCGCTTCAACAGCATGTCCACCGTCAGCATCCGGTTGATCTCGTTCGTTCCCTCAAAGATCCGGTTGATGCGGCTATCGCGGTAGGCGCGCTCCACGGGGCTTTCGGCGCTGTAGCCCATGCCACCATAGATCTGCACGCCTTCGTCGCACACGTAGTCCAGGCACTCGCTACCGGCCACTTTCAGGATCGCGGCTTCGGCGGCGTATTGCTCCACGCCTTTGAGCAATGCTTGCGCATGGTCAGCGCCACCTGCCTTCAAGTCCTCGATCGCGCGCTCCATGTCCTGACTGCAACGGTACGTCGCGCTTTCCACCACGTAGCAATAGGTCGCTTGGTCGGCAAGTTTCTGGCGGATCGCACCAAAGCTGCTGATCGGTCGACCGAACTGTTGACGCTCGTTGGCGTACTTCACGCTCTGGTCCACCACGGCCTTCGCACCGCCCAAGGCAGCACCGGCCAACTTGATCCGGCCGATGTTCAGGATGTTCACCGCGATCTTGAAACCGTTGCCGCGCTCGCTCAGCAGGTTCTCCACGGGCACCTTGCAATCGTTGAAGAACACCTGCCGCGTGCTGCTGCCCTTGATCCCCATCTTCTTTTCTTCGGGGTTCAGCGTGATCCCGCCGAAATCCTTCTCCACGATGAAGGCGCTCAGGTTATCATCCTCCTTGCCGGTCTTGGGATCCACGATCTTGGCGAAGACGGTGAAGATGTCCGCGAAGCCACCATTGGTGATCCACATCTTCTGACCATTGATGATGTAGTGCTTGCCGTCGTCGGTCAATACCGCTTTCGTGCGACCGCTGTTCGCATCACTGCCAGCGCTCGGTTCGGTCAGACAGTAGGAAGCCTTCCATTCGCCGGTGGCCAGTTTCGGGACGTACTTCTGGCGCTGCGCCTCGTTGCCGTAGTACAGGATCGGCAGCGTGCCGATACCTGTATGCGCCGCGATCGCCACACTGAAGCTGTGCCCGGCGCCGGTCACCTCCGTTACCAACATCGTGGTCACGAAGTCCTTGCCGAAACCGCCCAGGTCCTCGGGTACCGAGATACCGAGCAGTCCCAACTCACCTGCCTTGTCCAGTAGGCTGGGCATCAGGCCTTCCTTCAACGAGTCGATCTCGTCGAGTTGGGTCCATACGTTCTGCTCCAGGAACTCGTGGGCGCTCTGCGCGATCATGCGCTGCTCCTCGTTGAATTCCTCGGGAATGAAGATGTTCTGAGGGTCGCTCTCGCGGATCAGGAATTCGCCGCCTTGTAGGGCTTTTTTGGTTTCGGTTGCCATGGCTACGTGTGTCTATAGATCTGATTCGTGGTGTCTATCTGTTGCTCAATGAACGCGGATCTTTAGAAGGCCGCTTTTCGGAAAGCGCAGAACAGAAAATTTTGCACCTTCTCGGAAGGTGTGACATGGTCAATGGTGAAACACTTGATCCGGTCGCAGACCTTTTGCAGGCGTGCCGTCATTTCGTCTTCACTGTACCGATGCACAGGAATTCCACTGCATTTCTCCGGGCCGTTCGAACTGAATGTGCCCAGGATCATGAGGCCGCCGGGTTTCAACATGCGCGAAACGCCTTCCAAGTAACGATCCACGTCGGCTTCCTCGGTGAGGAAGTGGAAGACCGCGCGGTCATGCCACACATCAAAAGG
>JAHEFL010000020.1 GCA_024640205.1 Flavobacteriales bacterium
GCAGTTTGTTCTTCGATGGATCGAAGACCTTCTCCACATCCTGTTTCAAATGGGGTATCCAGTTGGGGTCGTCGCGATAGATCCATCGCGGAACGTTCATCCAGTCCGTGATGCTGCGGGGATCGACTACGGTCTTGAGTTCCATGGAGCGCGTGAAGTTCCGGATCTTGCGGGATATGGCGATCTTTCCCCTATCCTTCAGTGTGGCGCATGATCGTTCCGGCCAGGAATGATGTCCGCCAGGCCAGGTCCTCGGAACATGCGTGTCTTTCTCATCGGCTTCATGTGCAGCGGCAAATCACGCATCGGAAAGGACGTGGCGGCACTGCTCGGAATGCCATTCGTGGATATCGACCGGGTGATCGAGCAACGGATCGGGCCGATAACCCCCTTCTTCCGAAAGATGGGGGAGGAGGCGTTCCGTAGCGTGGAATCCGAAGTGCTGGATGAGCTGCTGATCGGTCCGGATGCAGTGATCGCCACCGGGGGTGGCACACCGTGCTTCAGCGATAACTTGGAGCGCATGCGAAAAACAGGACTTGTAGTGCATTTGCAGGTGCCCATGGGGATACTGCTACCGAGGATCGAACGGAGCGGTGGCGACCGGCCCTTGCTTTTCGGTCTCAGCGGCACCATGCTTCATGAACGGATCAACGAACTGCTGGGCGAGCGGGCACTATTCTACGCAGCAGCACATCGCACCGTATTGAACGATGATACGCCGGAGATCGTGGCCGAACGTGTGGCGGACCTGGTCCGAACGGCTCAGGACAGGTAGACGCTGTCCTTCTTGCCGAGTTCCACGCTGATGTGTTCCTGCAGGTTGGTGCTCAGGGTGAGCCCAACGATATCCGCCCGAATGGGAAATGTGCGATGCAGACGGTCGACCAGCACGACGGTGGTCAATTTGTTCAGGGGTACCTGGACAAGGAAGGCCGCCGCATACATCAAGGTGCGGCCGCTCATCAGCACATCATCGACGAGAACGACCACCCGTCCCTTCAAAATGGCGGGATCGGCGGAAAGCTTTACCGGCTTCTCCAGCGGACGATCCTTGTCGAGGTGGAGTTCCACCAGTTCCGTGGCGGGGCCCTTGATCTCCTTGAGCATGGTGGATAGCCGCTTGGCCAGCAGATATCCACGTGGCGCCACACCGACCAGCACGATACCTGTTTCAGCATGGTTCTCCTCGAACAGCTGATGTGCGATCCGTTTCAACTTCCGCTGAACGCGATCGTGGTCCAGGACAGTGGTCTTCTTGCTCATGGATGGGTCGCCAAGTTATTCACCCGGACACGATATCGATCGACGTTCCATCAGGATCAACGGGCTTTCCCGTTCCCCCTCATGTTCCCGGTCTTTCCGAAGTACTTGCTCAGCGCCATCTGGCTTCCGGTATACTTGATGATGCGATCGAAAAGGTCCAGCGTTTCCGGCTCCAGGCGTTTGAAACGGATGCAGGACTTCCCGCAGTCATGCACCAGCAGATCGTTCTTGAAGGCACGAAGCAGGTCATAGGGCATGATGTACAGGGCCATGAAATGCTTCTGGCTCGCGATGGCACAAAGGGCATGGCCATCGAGCGTGAACGTCGGCATGCCATAGGTCATGTCCTCCACGATCCCCGGCCAGATGCGTTTGATCCGTTTCCGCAACGTGCCAAGCGCTTGGTGCCTATCCTCGGGAAGGCTTTCCAGATAGTCCTTGACGTTCATTGCGGCGGTTTTCATCGGTGGACAAGATCGTAAAAAATGAGTGTGGGGCCTATGAGCGGAATTGGGCGAAGGTCATATCAGTGATCTGGTCCAGGCGGATCTCACGTCCCTCCTTCAGGCGCATCCATTCGGCCCCATCCCTGATGAACAGATCCCCTATGATGCCAGTGACCGTGCTGCCATCGGCAAGTGTGAAGCGCGCGTTCCGTTCCAGTGTGGCCGCCGCTTCATAGTGATCATACACGTTACAGTCGATCGGTTCATAGTCGCTCGCCTTTGTTGCATGCAACCACAGTTCCCTGCCGTTGCGTGGTCCGATCGAATTGCTGCAGGGCTCCATTGAAAGGTCCTTGAAGTGCTTTCGGAAGAGCGGTTCGTAGATCGTTTTGGAACCTCCGAACGGGGGCTGGTCCGTATTCAAGGGGTCATCGAACAGCACGCCGACCAGGGACCCGCCGGGGTTGAGAAGGTGATACATATGCTGCACATAGCGTTCGCGCAATGCAGGATCCAGCGCACAGAAGAAGGTCTGCTCCAGGATGAGGTCATACTTGCCTTCATGTGCGAAGAAGTCGCCAACGATCAAATGGTCCACAGGGAAGTCCGGACAGCGTTCCAGCAATTCCTTAAAAGGTGCATCGGTAAGGTCGATCACGAACACGTTCCGACTGCCGAGACGATGTGCATATTCAGCTTCATAGGCATGACCTCCGCCAGGGATCAGAATGCGCACGGTCTTGTCCTCGAGCTGATCGATGTATTCCTTCAGCGGAGTGGACGGAGCGCCGATATCCCAACCGATCTGTCCCGTGCGGTAGCGTTCCTCCCAAAACCGATCATCCAGTTCCATGCAACGAATATCGGGTGCATTACGAATGTGTGTCGTCGCGGTTCCCTTCCTTCGGTACGCTCCGTTCGAGGGCCTTACCTTTGCGGCCTTCTAGGGCAGCTGGTTGCGCCCTGAACAGGTCTTGTGGCGCATGGCGTCCGGCCGAACACACTTCCGAACGCTGAGGAATGCACTGGATAGACGCCGGTATTTTCATTGCTTACATGATCGCTCTCCTCGCCATGGGCTTCTGGTTCATGCGACGGAACAAAAGCGCGGACGACTACTTCGTGGGCGGACGGAACATGGGGCCTGCACACATCGGTCTTTCCGTGGTGGCCACGGATGTGGGAGGAGGCTTCAGCATCGGTCTTGGTGGCCTGGGGTTCGTGATGGGTATCAGCGGTTCCTGGATGTTGTTCACCGGTCTCTTGGGTGCCTGGCTCGCGGCCGTGCTGCTCATTCCTAAAGTGTACGCACAGGGAAGAACGCATGATCTGCTCACCTTCCCGCAACTGCTTGGCCGTTACTTCGATGGAAGGGTGGCGCTCGTGGCCGGGGTCATTTGTGTGATCGGGTACCTGGGCTTCACCAGTTCCCAATTGCTGGCCGGTGCCAAGCTCGCTTCGGCTTCCATGGAAGGCTTGGATCTGCGGACGGCCCTGTTCGTGATGGGTGTGGTAACGGTGCTCTATACCGTGCTCGGCGGTATGAAGGCCGTGGTCTATACGGACACCGTCCAATGGGCCGTGCTGATCCTCGGTCTGCTGTTCGTCGGTATCCCGCTCGCATGGAACGCGGTCGGCGGATGGTCCGCGATCAGTGCAACAATGGACCCTCACATGCTCCGCTTGGACAACATCAGCGTCGTTCAGCTGATCAATTGGGGAGTGACGATCGTTCCCATCTGGTTCGTGGGCATGACATTGTATCAGCGGATCTATGCGAGTCGAAGCGAGAAGGAGGCACGTCAGGCATGGTTCCTCGCAGGTGTTTTCGAATGGCCGATCATGGCCTTTATGGGCGTGTCGCTCGGCCTGCTGGCACATGTGGCGGCTGAACAAGGAATGCTGGACGCGTTCATCGACCCCGGTATCGAACTGGATCCCGAGTTGGGCCTGCCCTTGCTCCTTCGCGCCGTATTACCGGTCGGTGCCATGGGGGTGATGCTCGCCGTGTACTTCTCGGCCATCCTCTCGACGGCGGACAGCTGCCTCATGGCGGCATCGGGGAATCTGAACACGGACATCATCGAGCGGTCCGTACCGTTGGGTGATCTCAAAAGCACCTTGCGGCGCTCTCAATTCCTCACCCTGGGCCTGGGTGCACTGGCGATCGCCATTGCTGCAGTGATGGAGAACGTGCTTTCACTGATGTTGCACTCTTACGCATTCATGGTCTCCGGCCTGCTCGTTCCATTGGTGGGTGCCCTGTTCTTCGGGGTTAGGGATGCGCGTGCGGCACTGGCAGCAATGATCATCGGTGGAGGTACGACGGTGAGCCTGTCCTTATTCGAGGTTTCCCTGCCGTTCGGACTGGATGCCAATGTTTTCGGGATCATCGCCGCAACGTTCACCATCGTGATCCTATCCAAAGCATTCCCAGATAATAACATGACCCCGGTCCACACATGAAGCTATTGATCCTTGACCCCGATACCGGTGAACATCCGGTCCTTACGAATGAACGCATCGCGACCTTCCTGGAATTGCATCTGGACCAGTTCGGTGACAAGCATGAGGACATCATGAAGTGTTTGGCCTATGCCTTTGATCCCGGTCGCGGCGGCTTCGTCGTCCTTGCCTTGGAGGTGGATGTGATCATGGGTGCCGTGGTCATCAACAATACCGGGATGAGCGGATACATTCCGGAGAACATCCTGGTGTACATCGCGGTGGATAAGGCACAGCGTGGTCGTGGGATCGGCAAAGGCCTGATGAAGGCCGCCATCGACCGGGCCAAGGGTGCCATCGCCCTGCATGTGGAGCCGGACAATCCTGCGCGCAAGCTGTATGAGGCACTGGGATTCACGAACAAGTACCTTGAAATGCGTTTGCACCGATGAGTTTGACCAAGGAACAGTTCGAACGTATCGTGCAATTGCGAAGGGAGCTCCATGCCCATCCGGAGGTATCCTTGAACGAGAAAGCCACAGCGGCAAGGATCAGTACTTACCTGAAGGGATTGAAACCGGATGAGATCCTTACGGATGTCGGCGGACATGGTGTGATGGCCCTGTTCGACAGTGGCACGCCAGGTCCGGTGCGCCTCTTCCGGTGTGAGCTGGATGCGCTGCCTATCGAGGAGGAGAACACCTTTGATCATCGATCCACGGTCCCGGGTGTATCGCACAAGTGTGGCCATGATGGACACATGGCGATACTCAGCGGCCTGGCCGAATGTCTCTCCGTCGATAGACCGAAGGAGGGTAAGGTTTGGCTGTTGTACCAACCCGCCGAGGAGAACGGGGAAGGAGCGAAGGCCGTGCTCCAGGATCAACGGATGCGTGCCATCGCGCCGGAACGTGTCTACGCTTTGCATAATCTTCCGGGAGTTACCCTGGGGAACATCCTGCTCCGCGAAGGCCCCTTCAACGCTTCGGTGAATAGTATCATCATCACCTTCAAGGGTAGGACCTCACATGCTGCGGAACCGGAGCACGGCATCGATCCCGCGCGTGCCATGGGTGACCTTTTCCATCGGAGCCTGGCGCTCAATCACAATGTTCCGAGTGACGATAGGATGCGGGTGGTATCATCCGTCTACGCGGAGCTGGGTAGCAAGGATCATGGCATCAGCGCTGGAAGGGCGGAGATCCATTTGACGCTGCGTTGTTGGACCGATGAGGAGTTGGAAAGCCTGCAGAACGACATCGAGGCCATCGCGAAGGACCTGGCGCAGCGCGATGGGTTGAAGCTGGAGATCGGGTATACGCAGCGCTTCCATGCGAACCACAACGATCCGCGCATCGTGGCCCAGGTGCGATCGGCGGCCCAAAGGGGAAAGCTTGTGGTGGAGGATGCGTTGAACCCGTACAAGTGGGGAGAGGACTTCGGCTTATTCACCGCCGAGTATCCGGGCTGCATGATCGGCCTGGGTGCCGGGGAAGGCATGCCCGCCCTGCACAATCCGGATTACGATTTCCCGGACGCCATCATACCGCACGGCGTGAAGCTCTTTGAGGAACTGGCCCGTAACGTGGACTGATGTTCGAACCTTCGGTCATACATATCGATCGTTCCGCATACGCGAACAACCTCGCCTTCCTTCGGGATCGATTGCAGGGAGCTCGCATGTGCAGCGTGGTGAAGGGCAATGCTTATGGCCACGGACTTTCCTGTTTCGTGCCGATGGCGATGGATGCCGGTGTGGACTACTTCGCGGTTTACAGTGCGGATGAAGCCCATACACTGGTCTCCTCCGTCCAGGAGATGCCGGATATTTTCATCATGGGCATGGTGGAAGGGGATGCCTTGGAATGGGCGATCGCCAACGGGGTGGAGTGCTGCATTCATGATCTTGACCGCTTGGACAAGGCGTTGACGCTGGCCAAGCGCACCGGCAAGAAGGCGCGCATCCATGTGGAAGTGGAGACCGGTATGAACCGCACCGGGTTCGACCCTGCCCAGGTGCCAATGGTCATCGATCGCTTGAAGCGCCATGCGGATCGCTACGAACTGGTGGGACTGTTCACGCATTTTGCTGGTGCGGAAAGCCGGAGCAATGATGAGCGGGTGTTGGCACAGATCGGACGTTTCGCTTCGGTGCGGAAGCACTTCGAGGCCGCGGGTCTGAAGGCGCGCTACGCCCATCAGGCCTGTTCCGCGGGTCTCATGAATTTCCCCGATACCGTCGATGGCATGGCCCGGATAGGGATCATGCAGTACGGCTTCTGGTCCAACCAGGAAAGCTGGTTCCGGTACAGTGAGGCGAACAAGGTGATGGATGATCCGCTGCGGCGGGTGATCGCTTGGAGCAGCAGGGTCATGGCCATCACGCAGGTGAGCTTCGGTCAATACATAGGCTATGGGTCAAGCAGCGAAGCGCATCGCGATATGGTCCTGGCCGTCGTTCCGGTGGGCTATGCACATGGCTTCGATCGTGGCTTGAGCAACACGGGCAAGGTGCTGGTGCATGGACAACACGCGCCGGTGATCGGTATCGTGAACATGAACGCCATCAGCATCGACGTCACGGACATCGAAGGTGTGGAGAAAGGGGATGAGGTCGTGTTGATCGGGGAGCAGGGAGAACATCGCATCAGCGTATCATCCTTCAGCGAGATGAGCGAGCAGCTCAATTATGAAATGTTGACCCGCCTTCCGCGGGATATCCCCAGGATACTCGTGGATCAGCCTTGAACGAATGGCGTACCTCAAACTTTATCGAAAGAACCTCCGTGCGAATTACAAGGCACTGGAGCGGATGTTCGCCAAGGAAAGGGTGGAATGGGGGGTGGTCACCAAGCTGCTCTGCGGCAACAAGGTCTATCTGAAGGAATTGGTGGACCTCGGGGTTAGGGAGATGCACGACACGCGCATCAGCAACCTCAAGGCGATCAAGGCGCTGGCTCCGGACGTTCAAACGGTGTACATAAAACCGCCTGCGAAGCGCAGTCTACCCAATGTGGTCAAATACGCCGATGTGAGCTTCAATACGGAACTGTCCACCATACAGGGCTTGAGCAAGGAGGCCGTGAAGCAGGATCGTCCGCACAAGGTCATCATCATGGTGGAGATGGGTGATCTGAGGGAAGGCGTGATGGGTGATGTGCTCGGTGATTTTTATGCCAAGGTGTTCGAACTTCCGAACATCGCTATCATCGGCATCGGCACGAACCTGAACTGCCTGAACGGTGTGATGCCTTCCACGGATAAGCTCATTCAGTTGAGCCTGTATAAGCAGCTTATCGAGGCCCGGTTCAACAAGACCATTCCATGGGTATCCGGTGGCACCACGGTAGCCTTGCCGCTGCTCCTGAACAAGGAACTTCCGATCGGTGTGAACCATTTCCGTATCGGAGAAGCATTGTTCTTCGGCGCGGACCTGTTCAATGGCGGAACGTTACCGGGAATGAACGATGAGGTTTTCAAGCTCTACACCGAGGTGATCGAGCTCTACGAAAAGCCTGTTGTTCCGACGGGAGAGCGAAAGGAGAATCCTTCAGGACGGAAACAGGAATTCGACCCGGCGGACCGCGGCCGAACGACGTTCAGAGCGATCATTGACGTGGGTCTGCTGGATGTTCAGCCCGGCTTCCTTATTCCCGACGACGACCGCGTGAAAGTGATCGAAGCCAGCAGTGACATGCTCGTGGTGGACCTGGGAGAGAGTTCGCAGAACTACAAGGTGGGCGACGTGATGAGCTTCGGCCTCAAATACATGGGAGCCCTCACCGTGATGAACTCGCGGTACATCGATAAGGTGGTGGAGTAGGTGAACATCCTTACCGTCGAACCAACCGCACCACGTTCTCCACGTGGTACGTATGCGGGAACATGTCCACGGGCTGCACGAAGTCGATGCGGTAGCGCTCATTGAGGATCGACAGATCACGCGCCTGGGTGGCGGGATTGCAGCTCACGTAGATGATGCGTTCCGGGTCGAGCTCCAATAGATGGCGTACCACCGGTTCGTCCATGCCTGCGCGCGGCGGGTCGGTGATGACCACATCGGGCTTGCCGTGCCGCGCGACAAAGGCCGCGTCGAACACCTTCTTCATATCACCGGCCACGAAGTCCACGTTGGTGATGTCGTTCAATTCCGCGTTCACCTGTGCGTCGGCCACGCTCTCCGGCACCAGCTCCACTCCGGTGATGTGCTTCGCCAGGCCGGCCAGGTACAAGGTGATGCTCCCTGCTCCGCAGTACAGGTCGTACACGTTCTCTTCACCGGTAAGCCCGGCAAGGTCACGCACCAATTGGTACATCGCGATGGTCTGCTGCGGATTGGTCTGAAAGAAGGTCTTCGGGCCGATCCGGAATTTCAGTGGCCTTCCGTCGGGGCCATCGGGCAGCTCTTCCACGAGGTGATCACGACCATGGAACACATGGATGTCCAGGTCATGGATCGTGTCGTTCTTCTTCGGATTGATCGTCCACAGCACGGAGGTGAGGTCGGGAAAGGCCTTGGTCAACGCTTCCAATACACGCTCACGAGCCTCGGCATCCTCGTGCCCCAAGGCAAGCAGCACCATGCATTCACCGGTGGTGGTGGTGCGGATCAGCAGCGTGCGCAGGAAGCCGACATGTTCGCGCTGGTCATAGAAGGTCAGCCCGTGTTGCCGTGCATGTTCCCTGAAGAAGTTGCGGATCGCATCGCTCGGGGCGGGCTGGAGGTGACACTCGCTAATGTCCAGCACGCGGTCGAATCGCATGGGGATATGGAAGCCCAGGGCATTGCGATCCTCCACCTCGGTCCGCGCATCCACTTCTTCCTGGGTGAACCATCGGCTGTTGCAGAAGCTGTACTCGAGTTTGTTCCGGTAATGCGTGAGACCCTTCGAGGGCATGATGGGAGTGACCTCGGGCAGCTCCAGTCCACCGAGCCGGGTCAGGTCATCCACTACTTGTTGTTGCTTGTAGTGAAGTTGCATGGGGTAGGAGAGGTCCTGCCATTTGCAGCCACCGCACACCCCGAAATGTTTGCAGAAGGGCTCCACCCGGTCCGGTGAAGGCGTGACCAGGCGGATCGCGGTCGCTTCTGCGTGGTTCTTCTTTTTCCGGTGGACGCGCACATCCACGACATCGCCGGGCACCGCGCCGTTCACGAAGACCACGAGGCCTTCATGCCGCGCAACGGCCTTACCGTTCGAGCCGGCACTCGTGATGGTCAGTCCTTCCCAGATGATACGTTCCTTCGGTCGGCTCCTTCGCATGCTCCGTAAGTTATCCGTCCCCACAGCGCTCGGCTTTGCGCGAGGGGCCGCGAAGATACCTGTACTTTTAGGGCCCTCCCATACACTGGAACCGCGCCAGCCAAGCCATGCAGATCAGTACCGAAGCCTCCTCCAAGACCCAACAGGCCATCGCGCTTGAGAACAAGTACGGTGCACACAACTACCATCCGCTTCCGGTCGTTCTGGACCGCGGAAAGGGCGTGTTCGTATGGGACGTGGAAGGCAAACGCTACTACGATTTCCTGAGCGCCTACAGTGCGGTGAACCAGGGGCATTGCCATCCCCGCCTGGTGAAGGCCATGCAGGAGCAGGCCGCCGAGATCACGCTTACCTCACGGGCCTTCTATAACAGCCGGCTCGGCGAGTATGCGAAGTACGTCTGTGACACCTTCGGGTACCAGAAGATGTTGCCGATGAACACCGGCGCCGAGGCCGTGGAGACCGCGCTGAAAATGGCGCGCAAATGGGGCTACGAGAAGAAAGGGATCGCCAAGGACCAGGCGAAGATCGTGGTGTGTGAGGGCAACTTCCATGGCCGCACGATCAGCATCATCAGTGCCAGCACCGATCCGGACAGCAACACGGGTTTCGGGCCCTACACACCCGGATTCGTGACCATTCCTTACAACGATCTGCCTGCCCTGGAACAGGCCTTGGAGGATCCTACGGTATGCGCCTTCCTGGTAGAACCCATCCAGGGTGAGGCCGGGGTGTTCGTGCCGGACGAGGACTACGTGGGAGCTGCCATCCGCCTGTGCCGTTCACGGAACGTGCTGTTCATGGCGGATGAGGTGCAGACCGGCATCGCACGAACGGGGAAGCTCCTGGCCTGTTGCCACAGCCATGGTTGCAGTTGCACGTCCGGCATGTGTCGGAATGGGGAATACGCGAACAAGCCTGATGTTGTCATTTTGGGCAAGGCCGTGAGCGGCGGGATGTACCCGGTGAGCATGGTTCTGGCCGATGATGCCGTGATGGATGTCTTCACGCCTGGCTCCCATGGCAGTACGTTCGGTGGCAACCCGATGGCAGCGCGCCTGGCGATGGAGGCCTTGGAGATCGTGCGGGAGGAAGGCTTGGCAGCACATGCCGAGAAGCTTGGTGTGATCTTCCGTGCGGAGATGCAGAAGCTCGTGGAGGAGTTCAGCTACGTGAAATTGGTGCGCGGTAAGGGCTTGCTGAACGCGGTGGTCATTGAAGCACGCACAGCCTCCAACGGCGATCCAAGAACGGCCTGGGAACTGTGCTTGCTGTTGCGCGACAATGGCCTGTTGGCCAAGCCGACGCATGGCGACATCATCCGATTTGCTCCTCCATTGGTGATCACCGAGGAGCAGCTGATGGAGTGCTGCCGCGTCATCGCGCTCAGCGTGAAGCAATTCGCCTAGCGCGCGATCACCACTCGTTCCGAACGGACTCTGCCGTTCGGGAAATACAGCGCGATCTGGTACAGGCCGACAGGTATGTGACTTATGTCAACCGTACGACCAGGCGCAGGTATCGAGATGTTTTTTCCGTCCGCGCCGGTCAGCTCGATGGATGAAGGCAGGTCACCATTGGAGCCAAGAAAAAGAAGATCAGAAGCAGGTGAGGGGTACACCAGTGGTTCGTCCATCGCCTCGCTGCCATTCACCCCTGTGCTGGCGCAGAGCACCTCATTGAAGTATTGCCAGATCTCGT
>JAHEFL010000347.1 GCA_024640205.1 Flavobacteriales bacterium
CTGAGCCACCGGCGGATATACTGAGTGGAAATCGGGCGAGTTGAGCCGATCGAAGAGATCCAGTGTGAAAGCAGCGTATCCCTTGGTCACCAGTTCAGCCGGTGTGTATGCGAATGGTGAAATTCCGTTGATGGTGCAAAGGCCGTCCCAGATGTATCTGAAGTGATCGTCCGTCCACGTGATGGGTGCGAGGAACAGGGCTAGGCGAAGACCGATGGCCAGATGGATGAGATGACGCCATTCGAGTCGGATGCTACGCACGGTCCACACGTAAGCAACGAATGCGATCGCAAAACCGGACAGCAGTTGAACACTTTCGGAACGCGCAGGGCCATAACCCAGAAAGATGATTGCGGCAGCAAGCGCAAGAATGGGGGTGTTCCGAAGTGGCAGGGAAGTCTTCATTTCCCAGCGGTACGGAGCGAATGCGCAACCGAATAATAACACACGGCACCAAAGCCGAATGCGAGCATGATGTGATAGGGAAGTAGCCCGAGGTCACCCAATTGTAAAGCCACTACGATCCCGAGCACAGCATAAATGGAAAGGGCTCCCTCCAGGAACGTGACGGGTGAGATCGCACTCAGGAGATAGCTGTCGCGTTCGATAGGCCTGTCGGAGTGACCCGACTTTGGGGTTCTCAGAAAGGGTGTTCGCCGACCGATATACCCTTCCAGGACCGCGATCGCATTGTGCAGCGACAGTCCCATACTGACAGAGAGGAAAACCGGGAAGGTCACCAGGAATCGGACCGTGCCCCGCCATCCTTGTATGCTTTTCCTATGTGCCGCCCAATAGAAGGCAACGAGCACGAGCAATGCGAACGTGAAGATGATGGCGAGGTCGAAAAGGGGCTCGAATTCCGGATGACGGGCCTTGAGCAATAGAAGGGGTAGACTGAGCAGAGCGGTGCCCAGGATGCACACGAATACCGTACTGTTCATCAAGTGGAACAGGGCGTGCACTTTGGTGGAGAAAGAAAGCCTGTGATCCCGAAGTACATTGGGCAGGTTCTTTACCACGCATTCCGCCGCTCCCTTGTTCCACCGGTATTGCTGGGTTTTCAGCGCGTTCATGGCGGCTGGAAGTTCAGCCGGGGAGCCTACATCCTGGAGATAGTGGAATTTCCAACCCATCAATTGGGCGCGGTAGCTAAGGTCCAGGTCCTCGGTCAATGTATCCGACAGCCATCCTCCGGCGCCCGTGATACACGCCTTGCGCCAAACGCCGGAAGTTCCATTGAAGTTGATGAAATGGCCAAGCTCGTTCCTTCCGACCTGCTCCACGGTGAAGTGCGCATCCAAGCCAAAGGCCTGCAGTCGCGTAAGAAGGTTGCTGTCCCTGTTCAAGTGGTCCCATCGGGTCTGCACCATGCCGATCTCCGGATCATTGAACCAGGGAACGACCTTTTTGAGAAAGTCCGGTGCAGGAACGAAATCCGCGTCGAACACGGCGATGTAGGCACCTTTCGCCAGATCCGTTCCGTAAGCCAGTGCTCCCGCTTTGAACCCGACCCGGTCAGGTCGATGGATATGTACGATGTCAATACCGCGCGACCGCCAATGGATAACGCGCTCTTCCGCAAGTTGCCAAGTCACATCGCTGCTGTCATCCAGAACCTGTATCTCCAGTCGATCCTTGGGCCAATCCAACATGGCCACGTGGTCGATCAAGCGTTCCACCACATGGCGTTCGTTGTATATCGGTAATTGTATGGTCACCATGGGCAGTGGACCGGGGATCGGAGCTGGCTTCGAGAGCGCGCTCCGCTCCTTGCGGAGGTAAGCGATCGTCAGATGGAGTTGGACCAGACTGAAGAGCAGGATGAAGCTCAGGAGAAGGCCATAGAGTATGAGGATGGCGACCCCCATCACCGGTACTTGAAGATGGTGGCGATGATCTTGTAACCGGCAAGGATCGAACCCTTCACGGTGCCGCTGACCTTTGAGGACCCGATGCGTCTGCGGTAATCCACTGGCACTTCCGTGATCCGTGTTCCATGCTTGGCCGCCTTCAATTGCATTTCCACCGTCCAGCCGTAGTTCCTGTCCTTCATATCCATGGCCTGCAACACGGGCCAACGAACCGCACGGAACGGACCAAGGTCGGTGTAGCGCTCGCCATAGAACCAAAGGAGGAGTCTTGTGGCCAGCCAATTGCCGAATACTTGCTGGGGCATCATGGAGCCTGCTTCACGTTTCCCCAGCGCACGTGAACCGATCACGAAGTCGGCCTCGTTCCTCCGTATCGGATCGATGATGTCGCTCAGCTGCTGGGGTTTGTCGCTGTGATCCGCGTCGAGGAAAACTACGATGTCCGGTGGTGGCTGAAGTGAAGCGACATGTTCCATGCCCTTCAAGCACGCGCTGCCGTAGCCCCGCTCCGGTTGATCCACGACGACGGCCCCGGCTGACCTCGCCATCTCACTGGTCCGGTCGTTGCTCGCATTGTTGACCACCACGATGTGACGGACGAGGTCCTTGGGTATGTCGCGTACTACAAGTCCGACGGCCCTTTCCTCATTGAAGGCGGGTATGATCACATCGATGATCATCCGACTAGGTGTTCAATTCAGCGCCTTCACGACCGATCAGGATCGGATCGTCGCTCACGCGGCCTTTGATCCTGCCGTTCTCCAGCTTCAACACCCCCCGCGGGCATACCGCAGCACAGATCCCACACCCTACGCAACTGGCTCGCACGATGTTCTGGCCTTTCTGCGCATAGCTCCGTACGTCGATCCCCATTTCGCAGTAAGTGCTGCAATTGCCGCAACTGATGCACTGGCCACCATTCGTCGTAATGCGGAACCGCGAAAAAAAGCGTTGCTGAAGTCCGAGGATCGCGGCCATGGGGCAACCGAAGCGGCACCAGACCCGTGAACCGAGCAGCGGGTAGAAACCCACACCGATGACCCCGCTGAAAATGGCACCGATGAAGAATCCGTACCACTCGCGAAGCGGATAGCTCTCCATGAAAAAGACATTATTGCGGCCGGTGAAATAGGCGTGTCCGACGAATGCGATGATGACGAGCATCGCGCCCATGGCACCATAGCGCACACTTTGAGTAAGATCCTTCACCATGTCAGGCCGCAACAGCAGTACCATGATCATCCCTCCGAACAACATTGATACGATCCCCACCAGCATGGTTCGTGTGATCCAAAAACCTCCATCATTT
>JAHEFL010000021.1 GCA_024640205.1 Flavobacteriales bacterium
AAGCGAAGGAGGTGAGCGAAGAGGAAGTGGACCAGCAATTCAAAAAGGCCAGCTTGGCCCTGGAGGAACTGGAGTTCAAGAACATGCTGAGCGCGGAGGAGGACCCTTTGAGCGCGGTGGTGCAGATCACCAGCGGTGCGGGAGGCACGGAAAGCAACGATTGGGCCCTGATGCTGCTGCGCATGTACCGCATGTGGGCGGACAAGAACGACTACAAGGTGCGCGTGCTGGACTACCAGGATGGCGAAGCGGCGGGCATCAAGCAGGCCACCCTGGAGGTGGACGGGGAATTCGCCTTCGGCATGCTGAAGGGGGAGAACGGCGTGCATCGACTGGTCCGCATCAGTCCGTTCGACAGCAATGCCCGCAGGCATACGAGCTTCGTGAGCGTATACGTGTACCCGCTGGTGGATGAGACCATCGAGATCGACATCAATCCGGCGGACATCACCTGGGATACGTTCCGTAGCGGTGGCGCCGGTGGGCAGAACGTGAACAAGGTGGAGACGGGTGTGCGCCTGCGCCACGGGCCCTCCGGCATCATCATCGAGAACACGGAGACGCGCAGCCAGTTGGACAACAAGACGAAAGCGCTGCAGTTGCTAAAGAGCCAGCTGTACGAGGCCGAGTTGGAACGACGCAGGAACAAGCGCAGTGAGATCGAAGCCGGGAAGAAAAAGATCGAGTGGGGAAGCCAGATCCGGAACTACGTGCTACAACCGTACAAGCTGGTGAAGGATGTGCGCACCGAGCACGAGACGAGCAGCGTGGATGACGTGCTGAACGGGGACATCGACGAATTCCTGAAGGCCTATTTGATGCAACACGGGCAAAGCCAGCGCGTAGCGTAACCGGACATGGCAAAGTGGACCATCTACCATAATCCGCGCTGTACGAAAAGCCGGGAGGCCCTGCAATTGCTGCGCGAGCGGAACATTGAACCGAAGGTGGTGGAGTACCTGAAGGAGGTGCCCACGGACCGCGAGATGGAGATGTTGCTGATGAAGTTGGGCATCCGCGCAGATGGTCTTCTGCGGAAGCAGGAAGCGATCTTCAAGAAGAAATTCAAGGGCCTGGAGCTGAACGACCACGAATGGGTGAAGGTGATGCGGGAGTATCCCCAGCTCATCGAACGTCCCGTCGTGGTGAAGGATCACAAAGCCGTCATCGGCAGGCCGATCGATAACGTGGTGGATCTGATCGATCAGGCATAGCACTTCGGGCGCGGCCCGGCAAATACCGATAGCCATGGAATACAGGATCGAAAAGGACACGATGGGGGAGGTGAAGGTCCCTGCCGATAAATACTGGGGCGCACAGACCGAACGCAGCCGGAACAATTTCCGGATCGGCCCTCCGGGCAGCATGCCCTTGGAGATCGTGCATGCCTTCGCCTACCTGAAGAAAGCGGCAGCGCTTACTAACCTGGAACTTGGGAAACTGCCCAAGGAGAAAAGCGACCTGATCGGCAAGGTGTGCGATGAGATCCTGGCGGGCAAACTGGATGATCAGTTTCCTTTGGTGATCTGGCAAACCGGTAGCGGGACCCAGAGCAACATGAATGTGAACGAGGTCATTGCCTATCGCGGTCATGTATTGAACGGTGGTGCACTGACCGACACGGAGAAGTCGCTGAATCCGAACGATGATGTGAACAAGAGCCAGAGCAGCAACGATACCTTCCCAACTGCCATGCACATCGCGGCGTACAAGGTCGTTACGGAGGTCACTATTCCCGGCGTTCGGGCGTTGCGGGATACGCTGGCGCAGAAGTCCCTTGCGTTCAAGGATATCGTCAAGACCGGTCGCACCCACTTCATGGATGCCACACCGCTGACCCTGGGGCAGGAGCTGGGCGGTTACGTGCAGCAACTGGACAACGGTCTGCGAATGGTGGACAATGCGCTGGTGATGATCGCGGAACTGGCACTGGGTGGAACGGCCGTGGGTACCGGGCTCAATGCGCCCAAGGGATATGCGGCGCTCGTGGCGAAGAAGATCGCGGAGCTGACGGGTCTTCCTTTCGTAACGGCACCGAACAAGTTCGAGGCACTGGCCGCGCACGATGCGATGGTGGAGCTGAGCAGTGCGCTACGTCGCCTGGCGGTGAGCCTGATGAAGATCGGCAACGACATCCGCATGCTGAGCAGTGGTCCGCGCAGCGGCATCGGGGAACTGGTGATCCCGGACAATGAACCGGGGTCTTCCATCATGCCGGGCAAGGTGAATCCCACCCAACCGGAAGCACTCACGATGGTGGCAGCGCAGGTGATGGGGAACGATGTGGCTGTCGGTATCGGCGGCAGCAATGGGCACTTCGAACTGAACGTGTTCAAGCCGCTCATCGCCGCGAACGTGCTTCAGAGCGCGCGATTGATCGGGGATGCGTGCGCGAGCTTCAACGCGAATTGCGCCATCGGACTGGAGCCGAACAAGGCCGTGCTACAGCGCCACCTGGAGAATTCGCTGATGCTGGTGACGAGCCTGAACACGCACATCGGCTATTACAAGGCCGCCGAGATCGCCAAGAAGGCGCACAAGGAAGGCACCACCTTGAAGGAGGCTGCGATCGCGCTGGGGCATGTGACCGCCGAGCAGTTCGACGAGTGGGTGGACCCCAGCAAGATGGTCGGCGAAAGCTGACCTGCAGCTCGCTCTGTGGGATCGATCCTCAGTAATGTTCTGAAAGGACCTGCTGCAGCGCGTCCGCACTTTGCACGCCGGACATGCGCCAGACGATCTTCCCCTGCTTGAACAGGATCAGGGTCGGTATCCCCTGGATGCGATAGGCCTGAGCTGCCGCAGGATTGCTGTCCACATCGATCTTGATCACTGTTGCCTTGTCGCCCACACGATGTTTCAACTCCTCCAGGATCGGCTTCATGGCATGGCAGGGTCCGCACCAGTCCGCGTGGAAGTCCACCAGTACGGGTTTGTCCCCGCCGATCAATTCCTTGAACCCCTGTTTTGCTGGTTCCGTGTTCATTGCTTCTTTTCAACTGCGATCGGCACGGCCGATCCCTTGGTTATCTGGTCGTTGGTCATCGCACACTGGCCCGATGCGGAGCAGCCCACGTTGAACAGGCCCTGCCATGCAAGCAGCGCACCGATCGCCAGCGGCAGGCCCTCACCGGAATGGAAGCCCTGCGCAAGGAACACGCCGGCCACGCCCAAGCGCAGCCAACGCGTCCAATGCCAGGTTACCAGAGTTCGCATCATCCCTTCATTCCACGCACCACGGTCCATGGGCCACCGTTGTAGGCCTCAAAACCATTGCTGGTAAGGATATCCGCTGCGCGTCCACTCCTGCCACCGCTGAGGCAGCAGGTGATCACAGGCTTGCTCTTGTCCAACTTCCCCATTTGGCCCTGGATGCGGTCCAACGGGATATTGATCGAGCCCTTCACGTGCCCGCTCTTGAATTCATCCGGAGTGCGCACATCCACGATGATCGCACCTTGCTTCATGATCTTGGAGAGGTCCACCTTGGGTCCCATGCCGAAAAGGGTCTTTAACATGCTCATTTGTTCCTTGTGTGATTTCCGTGGTACAAAGGTCCGTGTTCGTATAGCTCTGGTCAGTGAGGATGGTCACCGTGTGACGCACAGATCGGATGGGTTCCGCGGTTGATCTTTCATGGTCGTCGAGCGCAGTTCAAGCTGCTCGCCTTCCGTTATTCAATGCGGTAGTTTCTCGCGGAGCAGGCCGTAAAACCACGTACCGGCGACCGCACTAAAGAAGGTGATCAACACCACCCCGAAGCCCGCACCCATTTGTGCGAACAGCGGACCTGGGCAAGCCCCCGTGATGGCCCAGCCAAGGCCAAAGGTCAGTCCACCGTAGATCTGGCCTTTGTTGAATTCTTTCGGGTGGATGACGACCGTTTCGCCATAGATCGTGCGTGCCTTGAAGCGTTTGATCAGTTGGACACTGATGACACCCACGACCACCGCCGTGCCGATGACGCCGTACATGTGGAAGCTCTCGAAGCGGAACATCTCCTGGATCCTGAACCAGCTGATGATCTCCGCCTTGACGAACACCATTCCGAACACCACACCCCAGAGCAGGTACTTCAGGTTGTACCACCACGGATGCTGGAGATGTGATTCGTTCACACACACCGCATCCTGCAAGCGTTTCTCCAGGTCGCTATCAGTGACCGGTACCTCCATGTTGTTGTCGTCCTTCATGGTCTAGAGGGTCAGGAGATAGGGAAGGATCAACCACGTCATGATGATCCCACCTACCATGAAGCTCACCGTGGCGACGAGGCTTGGCCATTGCAGGTTACTGAGGCCCATGATCGCGTGGCCGCTGGTACAACCGCCCGCGTAGCGCGTTCCGAAGCCGACCAGGAATCCCCCCAACACGAAGAAGATGAGACCTCGAACCGTGAAGACCTGCTCCCAGGAGAAGATCTCGCTAGGTAACAGCTGTGTGGTGTCCGTGATGCCTTGGCTTTCCAGATAGGTCCTGGTGCTATCAGCGAGCGCTATGGGATCCGGATCACTGAGGAAATGCACTGTTAGGAAAGCGCCGATCAGCACACCTGCCACAAAGAAGAGGTTCCATATCTCCTTGCGCCAATCGTACGAAAAGAAAGGTATCCCCGCCGGCACGCAGGCCGCACAGATGTGTCGCAGCGAGCTGCTTACACCGAAGGTCTTGTTGCCCATCAAAAGCAGGACAGGGACGGTAAGTCCGATGAGCGCGCCACCGACATACCACGGCCAGGGTTGTTTCAGGATCTCGATCATGTTCCGAGGGATCTGTTGGTTGCGTCCTGTGGACCGATCACTTCTTGAGCGTGGTGGGGCAAACGAATTCGGTGGTGGCCAGATCGGTCTTCCGGATGGCGTTGAATCCTCCGGCGATGTCGATCACGTTGTGGATGCCACGCGCCTTCAGGACACTGGCCGCGACCATGCTGCGGTAGCCTCCTGCGCAATGGATGTAATTGGGTTCCTCATTGGATAGCAGCGCCAGCTTCTGGTTGATGAATTGCAGCGAGGCATGGTGTGCTCCCTTGACGTGCTCGGCCTCGAACTCGCCGTCCTTGCGCACATCGATCACATGCAGATCGCCAGCCTTGTGGCGTGCAGCGAACTCGTCGGCGCTGATGCTTTCTATCGTATCCACCTCCTTACCGGCGGCCTTCCAGGCTGCGATGCCGCCAGCGAGATACCCGAACACATTGTCGTATCCCACACGGGCCAACCGCGTTACGACCTCGTCCTCGGCGCCCTCGTCGGTCACGAGCAGGAGCGGTTGCTTCACATCCGGGATCATGGTTCCCACCCACGGCGCGAAATCACCCTTGATACCGATGTTCACCGCGCGTGGAACGAAACCGTCCTTGAAGGTCTGTGCGCCGCGTGTATCCAGCACGAGGGCTCCCTCGGTCTCTGCCACCAGCTCGAACTGCTCCGGGGTCAAGCCGCGAAGGCTTTTCTCCTTCAGGGTATCCACACTTTCAATGGTCCCCTTGTTCATCGCCACGTTCTGCGGGAAATAGGCCGGGGGAGGCAGCAGGCCATCGGTCACTTCCTTGATGAATTGCTCCTTCGTGGCAGCCTTCAGGGCGTAGTTGTTCTTCTTCTGATTCCCCAAGGTGTCCCAGGTCTCCTTGCTCATGTTCTTTCCGCATGCGCTTCCGGCACCGTGCGCTGGGTACACCAGCACCTCATCCGGAAGTGGGAGGATCTTGTTGTGCAAGGAATCATAGAGATGGCCCGCAAGGTCCTCCATGGTCAGGGATCCTGCCTTTTGGGCGAGATCCGGACGGCCCACATCGCCAATGAACAGGGTGTCTCCTGTGAAAATGCTGTGCGGAACGCCCTTCTCATCGATGAGCAGGTAGGTCGTGCTTTCCATCGTATGTCCGGGGGTGTGAAGGACCTTGATCGTGATCTTGCCCACCTTGAGTTCCTCACCATCCTTCGCGATGTGCGCCTCAAAGCTGGGGTCGGCATTGGGGCCATAGACGATGGTCGCACCGGTCCTCTTGGCAAGGTCCAGGTGACCGCTCACGAAATCCGCATGGAAGTGCGTCTCGAGCACGTACTTGATCGTGCTGCCGCGCTCCTTGGCCCGGTCGATATAGGGTGCGGTCTCCCTCAAGGGGTCGATGATCACCGCTTCGCCTTCGCTTTCGATGTAATAAGCTCCCTGTGCAAGGCACCCGGTATATATCTGTTCGATCTTCATTTCTTCGTTGTTATAGGACGGAACATGATCCGAACCTCTGTTATTGACCCAGTGAAGTGACCTCCCGTGCGATGATATAGATGCCCATGACGAGCACGAACCATCCGAAGAGGGGTTTCAATTTTTCATTCGATATCCGCTTGCTGAGCAGCGATCCCAACAAGATACCTCCGATGGCCAGCAGGCTGAACGTTCCGAGGAACGACCAATCAATGGCGGTCGCTGTTCTGAGATCGCCGAGGAAGCCGATCAAGCTTTTGGATGCGATGATCACCAAGGAGGTCCCGACCGCTTGTTTCATGGGGAGCTTGGCCAGGATGACCAAGGCCGGAATGATCAGGAATCCTCCGCCTGCTCCCACGATCCCGGTTATCATGCCCACCACGACCCCCTCGATCGTGATCAGCGGGTAATTAAAGGATGGTGCATTGCCGTCCGTGTTTTCTTCCAATGGGTTTGGCCTGGACACCTTGATCATGCTGTAGGCGGCGGCGAGCATAAGCACAGCAAAGAGTACAAGTATCCCGAACGATCGTCCCACCTCCATGGTTCCCAAGGTGAACAGCGGGTCCGGAAGCGCCGGCACCAGCCATGAACGGGTCGCGTACACGCTGAGAATGCTGGGTATGCCGAAGACCACGGCCGTGCGCCAATGGACATTGCCGATGCGCATGTGACTGGCCGATCCGATGGCACTGGTAAGCCCCACGATGAAGAGCGAATACGCGGTGGCCACGACCGTATCGATGGCGAAGAGGTATACCAGGATGGGCACGGTCAGGATCGATCCACCCCCTCCGATCAAGCCGAGGGACAAGCCCATGAGAACCGCGCCGATATAGCCGATCAATTCCATTTTCCAGTGTCGTCACAGCAGTTCTCAAGTCCCTTCACGATCGCAAGGAACCCCGGTATCCTGACCTCCCAATAGGTGAATTTTCCTTCCCGCTCACATGCGAGGATCCCCTTATCCCGCATGAGCGTGAGGTGTTGACTGAGGATCGCCTGTTCGATACCGATCCGCTCCTGGATCTCCGAGTTGCACATCCTCGCATCCGCCCCGAGAACATCCAGAATGGCTAGACGCTGGGGATGTGCAACGGTGCGCAGCAACTCGCTGACACGGGCCAGCCGATCGCTACCGATCCGCTCGTCCAATGTCTTTGCGCTCTTTTTCACTGCCGGCATGGGCGCAAATGTATAGCGGTATTGCTATGTGAATATGTGACATGCGTCACCCAGTAGTTCTGAAGGGTAGTGACTCAGAGAACGGCAAGCAGTGCCTCCCCGAAATTCCTTGCCTGGTATCGGCGCATTCCCGGCAGCGCTATCAGGGCGTCCATGTCCCCCGGCAGGGTCCGGGCTATATCAGCAAGAAGCTGATTGGCCGCGACTATCCCCGGCCTCAGCTCATGCTGCAAGGTCAGTTCGTCGCGTTTTCTCTTGAGGCGTTTCAGGCGGTCCTCATAATCCGCATCCCGCTGCCAACGCTTTGGGCGTGGCATCCTCGGCCATTCGTCCTTGGGCATTGCCAAGCCACGGCCAATGGCCGCCAGGATATCCGCCCCGTGGCGCTGCACGAGCCGCTCATTCACGCCTTTGCGCGCTGCGATCTCCGAGGCGCTTCCCGGTGGGTCGGTCGCCATGGAGATCAGCACGTCGTTGCCGAGGACCATGAACGGTGCCCGGTCCAGCTTTTCAGCGACAGAGTCCCGCCAACCATGTAGTTCCTTCAGGATGGCCAGTTGGTGCGGCTTCAAGGTTTTGGCACCCTTCATTCGTATGAATGCGGGCTCCTCGTTCCCTGTGAGATTGAACGGGGCATCGGTGAGCAACGCGAATTCCTCCTCGGCCCAGGACCATCTACCCAGCTCGATGAGCTTCTCCTTCAGGATATCGCGTATGCTGATCAGGTGACTCGTATCCCCGGCGGCATACTCGAGCATCGGAGGGGGCAGGGGGCGTTTGCTCCAATCCGCCTTTTGGAATTTCTTGTCGACCTGTATCCCTTGGTATTTGCGAAGCAATGCGGCCAGGCCGATCTCCGGTTCATTCACCAGTTCCGCGGCGACCAGGGTATCGAACACGTTCTCCACGCGGATGCCATGATGCTTCGCCAGGATCCTAAGGTCATAGTCCGCATCATGGATCACCACTTCCATGTGTTTCCTCGCCAGCAGCTCACCGAGGGGCTGAAGGTCGGGAAGCGCCAAGGGGTCGACCAGCCAGGTCCGTTCCCGCGTGCTCAATTGCACCAGACACACGCTTTCCTTGAAGCGATGGAAACTGGATGCCTCCGTATCCAATGCAAGCACCGCTTCCGGTTCGATCGCACGGATGGTGCCCGACAATCCCTTCGGATCGGTGACCACTTCGAATGTGGAGTTACCGCTCATGACCAGAATGCAATGCTGTGATCAAATGCGCTCATCCTCACCATCGGCCTTCAGGTCGTTCACGAACTGTCGGATCTTCTGCTCATCCTGCCGCGAACAGACGAGCAATGCATCGGGGGTGTCGATCACGATATGATCGGAAAGGCCTTGCAGGACGATCAATCGTCCTTTGGAGCTTCTGACCATGTTACGTTCGGAATCGTACATGCGCACGTCATCACCCATGATCACGTTCTGATCCGCATCCTTGGGCAATTGCGAATAAAGGCTGCCCCACGTTCCGAGGTCGCTCCACCCAAAATCGCTGACCACGGTGTAGACGTTCGAGGCCTTCTCCATGATCCCGTAATCGATGCTCACGTTCGGGCAATCCGAATAGATCCCCCGCACGGCTTCCGCCTCGGCATCGGTCCCGATGGCTTCCTCGATCTCCGCGAACAAGGCCGACAGATCCGGCAGGTGTTGGTCGAAGGCCTTGTTGATGCTGGCCAGGTTCCAGACGAAGATCCCTGCGTTCCACAGGAAATCACCGCTTTCAATGAAGGTCAAAGCGGTGTCATGGTCCGGCTTTTCAGTGAACGAACGGACCTTCTTCACCTTGGGGTGCCGGCCATGGCCTTCCGGGTCGAACTGGATGTACCCGTAGCCGGTGTCAGGGCGGCTCGGCATGATGCCCAAGGTGACCAGGCAATCCGAGGAGCTGGTCTGCTCCAATGCCAGTCGCACGGTTTCACGGAAGGCATCCTCCTTTAACACCAGGTGATCACTCGGTGCCACGATGACCAAGGCCTGATCCGCATCAACGCCTTTATTGCGCATGCGTGCCTTGATCGCCTGGTTGGCGTAAGCCACGCAAGGCGCCGTATTGCGGCGTTCGGGTTCAGGCAGGATCTGGTCCCCCGCCAGATCAGGAAGTTGTTCCCTGACCAGGCCAGCGTACCGGGAATTCGTCACGATGAGGATGTTCTCCTTCGGGCAGATCGACGTGAAGCGGTCGTAGGTCTGCTGGAGGAGGGTTCGACCCATCCCCAGGAAATCCAGGAATTGCTTGGGGTGTTCGGTGCGGCTCAGGGGCCAGAAACGGCTGCCTATGCCGCCGGCCATGATCACGCAATACGTATGCTCGTTATTCATGTAGAGGTACCGATGACCGTCGCGCTCAACTTGCCTTGCGCACCACCAGCGGTCCGTGAACATGCACCTCGGCCAGGGGGTCGATATGATAAACACGCCTGTCGTTCAGGCAGTGGCACTTGAAACGCTTCCGCAACCTGGGGCCCTTTACGAAGATCTTGTCATTGAAACGGAAGACCGAACGTTCCTGGAGTTCCTCCAACATGGGACGCGGATCGCTGTCATATTTCCGGAGTACGCGCATGAGCGCATGATCCGTACAGGTGCTCGAGGGTGCGTCATGCAGATGATGATCCAATGCATGGAGCACATCCGCCGGGAACACGGAGCGGCTCATGAAGGGGCGCATCAGCCGGTGGTATTCATTCTTCCACAACGATCCATGTGGCGCTGTCCAGCGCTGTGCGCGCATATAGGTGGTGTAGTGAGCGAACTCGTGGATCAACGTGACCAGGAACGCATACTTGTTCAGATCGGAATTCACACTGACCCGGTGAGGCATCGAACGGGTGGCACTTCGATAATCCCCCAGCTTGGTTGACCTCGGTTTCGATATGCGCACCTGCACCGGATTGCGGCGCATCCAATTCACCACCACCGGCCATGCGGCTGCAGGAAGCTGCTTGCGTAGCCGTTCCATATCGGTGGTAGGCATGTTCGTGATGAAAAAGGATCCGGGTTGGTCAGGCCCTGGGAACCGTGTCCCCAGCGCCGGGGACCAAATTAGCACGGATCCCCCGCTCCTCAGGCACCACTTGGTGGTTCCATTTGGGGCAATCGCAACCTTTTTTCTTCCGGTATTTCGCCGGTTGGGATGAACACGCGCATAACATGCTGATGGACAGCAGGATAGCCAAAATACCTATGAGCGATCGACAATGCATAGGATCCATGGTTCCCAGGAGGTAAAGGTAGGTGCCGCTGAACAAGCGTGGGCCCGGGCTGGCCTCCGGGACATCCCGCCGAAGGGCTACTTTTGCCCACTTCGGCCCTTTTACATGCAGCTCGTTTTCCATATCGGACGGTATTTCCTGCTTCTGGGGGATACGTTCAGCCGCCCGGAGCGGCTTTCGCTGTATTGGAAGAGGACCGTGGAGGAGATGGACCTGCTCGGGGTGAAAAGCCTGGGTATCGTTGCATTGCTATCGGTATTCATGGGGGCGGTGATCACCATCCAGACGAGCACGAATATCGATTCGGCCTGGATACCCAGCTACGTGGTGGGCTTCACCGCCCGGCAGAGTACGATCCTGGAATTCAGCCCCACCATCATTTCCCTGATCCTGGCAGGCAAGGTGGGGTCCAACATTGCTGCGGAGATCGGTTCCATGCGCGTGAAGGAACAGATCGATGCCCTGGATATC
>JAHEFL010000022.1:0-2494 GCA_024640205.1 Flavobacteriales bacterium
ACTCTTCCACACGCCCGAACACAGGATCGGCCCTAATTAGTTATGAACCGGGATCGGTGCACCAACGGCCGATCGCACAAGAATGAACCGAAGGGGACTAAAAGGCGCTCAGGAGCTTGGGGTCAACTCCACATCAGCCAGAACGTGATGATCGAGCCGACATAGCCGAGTGCAGCAGGGATCATCATACGGCGGATATACCAGATGAAATCAATGTGAAGGATCCCCATGGCCGCAACCCCTGCGGCGGAGCCTATGATCAGAAGGCTACCTCCAGTTCCCGCGCAGAGCGCAAGGAGTTCCCAGAATATGTGGTCCGTTGGGAACTGGGTCATCGGATACATGCCCATGGCAGCGGCCACCAGTGGTACGTTATCCACGATGGAGGATAGCACCCCGATGGCGCTGTTGATTAGGTATGGGTCACCAAGCGTGCGATCCAGACCCTGTGCAAGAAGGGTCAAGTGTCCCGCCACTTGAAGACCGGCCACAGCCACGAGGATCCCCAGGAAGAACAGGACGCTCGGCATGTCAATGCGGCGCAATACTGCCGAAACCATCAGGTCGCCGCGCTTGTCAACCCCATGGCGCATATGGATCAATTCCGTGACGATCCATAGTACACCAAGTCCCAGCATGACGCCCATAAAAGGAGGCAGGTGTGTGATGGCCTTGAAAACCGGAACAAAGAGCAAGGCTCCTACCCCAAGGGCAAAAACCAATTTCCGCTCTCCATCGGTAACGTTACCACCGTGGTGACCGCTCGGCTTGACCACATCAGGACGCTGGACCTCCCCCTTCATGACCCGGGCCATCCATAAGAGCGGTAGCACCAGACAGACCAGGCTCGGAATGATGAGCTTGGCGATGATATTCATGGTGGTGACCTGGCCTCCCACCCAGAGCATGATGGTGGTCACATCACCGATCGGCGACCAGGCCCCACCAGCATTGGCGCTGATCACCACCATACCCGCGAACAGCCATAGGGTTTCCTTGTCCTTGATCAGCTTGCGCAGCAACGCGCACATGACGATAGTGGTCGTGAGGTTGTCAAGGGCAGCGGACATGAAGAAGGCCAGTACACAGATGATCCATAGCAGGGTGTACTGCTTTTTCGCGGTGATCCTGTCCGTGACAACCCGGAATCCACCATGCACATCAATGAGCTCCACAATGGTCATGGCGCCCATCAGGAAGAACAGGATGCTTCCGATCTCGCCCAGGTGTTCCAATAAGTGATGGATCAACTCTTCGTGCTCCACATGATCGGCATCCAGGAAAATGGATGATCTGCCCACCATCAGGACACTCCATACCAGTGCCCCGGTCAGGATGGCCGTGGCCGCCTTGTTGATCCGTAGAGGGTGTTCCAGTGCAATGGCGAGGTAGCCGAGCACGAAAACAAGGGCCATCAGAATGAACATGAGCTGCGTTGTTCCGGATTCGCGGCGCAAGGATACGGATCCTTGATCCTTCGACCATGCCGGGCTGGGACACACGATCCCACATTCAGGCAAAGCCAAAATGACAAAAACCCCTTGCGGGGCTTTTGTGCGAGGGTGGAAGACCGGGCTTGAACCGGCGACCTCCGGAACCACAATCCGGCGCTCTAACCAACTGAGCTACATCCACCAGGTACGTTCACACGGGCGAACGGGGCCGCAAATATAGCACGGCACCACCTTGCTCCGATCCGCCTGCTCCGTGGGGCTGCGTACTTTGCGCCGCCTCGCATGCATGTGCTGTTCCTCCCGAAATGGTACCCAGGCCGGAACGATCCGCAAATGGGTGATTTCCTGCGCAAGCAGGCGATAGCCGTCGCCGGACACCTTTCCGTGAGCGTGCTCGTTCCTGTACCTGTCCAACGGTCGATCACGGGCATAGAGACCATGGAACTTGTAATGAGCGATGGACCATGGGAACTGCACAGCTACTACCGCGCCTGCACAGTCCGCTGGTCACTCCTCCGAAAGGTGATCAACCTGGTACGTTACTGGCGCGCTGCGCTTCGTGGATGGAAAAGGATCGCACACGAGCGCGGAGTCCCCGACCTGCTCCATGTCCATATCCTCGTGCGCCCTGCCCTGCTTGCCTGGTGGCTCGGCATGCGGCATCGCATCCCTTTCATCATCAGTGAGCAAAGCAGCGAATACCTCGATGGTACATGGAAACGAAAAGGACCGCTCTTCAAGTTCGTAAGCCGTTCCCTCTTCCACCGGGCCAGTGCCGTCACCGCTGTCAGCGCCTGGTTGGGCGACTCCCTGGTGGATCTCGGTCTTTGTAAGGCCTATGAGGTTATTCCCAACGTGGTACCAGGTTTGGATCGCCCCCTGCCACCATCCGGTGATGCCCGACATTTTCTGGTCGTTGCCGATCTGGTGGACCGGACGAAGAACGTGAGCGGAGTGATCCGGGCCTTGGCCTCGGCGCAAGATGAATTGGAAGGGCTGAAGCTTACGATCATTGGCGATGGTCCTGACCGGAAGGCCCT
>JAHEFL010000022.1:2504-11099 GCA_024640205.1 Flavobacteriales bacterium
GGAAGCGTTGGCTAAAGATGCGGCCATGGCCGGGACCGTGGAATTCCTCGGTCGCCTCGCGAACCACTCCGTATTGGACCATATGTCCAGAGCCGGGAACGTGGTGATCAACAGTAACGTGGAGACCTTCAGTGTTGTAACCGGTGAGGCCCTTGCCTTGGGTCGTCCGGTGATCGCCACCCGTTGCGGTGGACCGATCGCGTTCATTGCACCTGAGAATGGCCTTCTGATCCCGGTCGGTGATGAGGACGCACTGAGATCAGCCATGTTGCGCTTGGCCGCACATGGGTCGCGATACTCACCGGAAGCGATCCGACAAAGTGTCATGGACCGGTTCAGCAATGAAGCGGTCGCAACCGGGTTCCTGGCCGTTTACCAACGATGCTTGAAGCATGGCAAGGAGCAGTGACCGGACCATACGTGTCGGCATACTCTGCAACGGCATCACTTTCGAACGATGGCAGGCAGAGGCGATCCGGCATGCCATGAGCGTGCAAGGCGTTGAGATATGCGTGCTGATCATCAAGGAAGAGGCTCCAAAGGCACCCTTGGGTTTCTGGGAACGGCAGCGGAAGCGACACTGGAGCACAGCTCTTTACCGTCGCTACAGGCAACGCAACTTCCGGCCCGGCGCCATGACCAGGGAGGATCTCTCCCCAATTCTTGGCGCCCTACCTCGTGTGATGGTCGCACCCCTAACGGTCAAGGGCAAGGAACAATTCACAAATACGGATGTCGATAGGATCCGCGATCACCGCGTAGACGTGCTGCTGCGCTTCGGCTTCAATATCCTCGAAGGGGAGATCCTTGATCTTCCTACTCACGGGATCTGGAGCTTTCATCATGGGGACCCATGCAAATTCCGTGGTGGCCCACCGGGTCTATGGGAGATCATGAAGGGTGACCCAGTGACCGGTGCGGTGCTCCAGAGGCTCACCGATCGATTGGATGCAGGCCTGATCCTGAGGGAAGGATGGTTCCCGACGATCGATCACAGCCTGACCGAAACCGTTGATACCGTGCTGATGCATACTGCCATCTGGCCGGCACAGGTCATGCGCGCGATCCTTGGCGGTAGTGCACGTGCATCGGAAGGCAAGGTCTGCGGATCGCCCGGACCGATCCATCGCTACCCGGAGAACGCCAAGTTCATCCGGTTCCTCGTCAAACAGGTAAAGAATAAACTGGCCTTCCACAGGCGGGAATTAAAGTACCATGAGGATTGGAACGTAGGGATCCTCTATGAACCCATCTCCACATTGGTGGATACGGATCCAGGCCAGAACGTGCGCTGGCTGCCGCCGCCTTCCGCCAATAATTTCCGAGCGGACCCATTCGGATACATCGATAAGGATGGGCAGCTCAACGTGCTCTACGAGAAATATGATCACGGTATCCAGCAAGGAGAGATCGCGCGCATCCGACCCAAAAAGGATAACGTGCTGAAGCGCTCGCGGACCATGCTCCAATTGAGCACGCATCTCTCTTACCCGTACGTGGTCCAGCAGGGAGATGCGGTGTACGTGGTGCCGGAACAGGCTGCTGCGGGTCGCGTCGACCTGTACCGGATCACCGGGGACAACGACGCATTGGAGCAGGTTACCACCTTATTGAACGAACCCTTGTTCGATCCCACCCTTTTCGAGCATGAAGGACGCTGGTGGCTCCTGGGTACCAAGGCGCCTCTGACCAACGTTTCGCTCCATGCTTACCACAGCGATAGCCTGCAAGGTCCTTTCGTGGCACATACCCAGAACCCGATCAAGATGGACATCCGCTCTGCCCGGCCTGGTGGAACGCCGTTCTACAAGGACGGCGTTCTGTGGCGCCCGGGCCAGGATAGCTCCATTACGTACGGTGGGCGCATCGCCTTGAACCGTGTGATCGAGCTTACACCTTCGACATTCCTTGAATCAACAGAGAAATTCATCGGACCGATCGCAGGTTCCGAGTGGAACAAGGGGCTCCATACCCTCTGCGGAATGGGCGATATCACGCTGATCGATGGTAAACGGCTGATCACCATCCCCGAACGGCGAAAGGCTGTGCGACAGCGGAAATTGGACAAGCTGAAACAACGCACGAGCCGATGATCCGCCCTGTGATAGGGACCATTGCGACCCGTACGGTAGTGATGGCCATGACGCTGCTCACGATCATGGTGGCCGGGCATAAGCTCGGGGCCGAGGGACTTGGCACCATCAGTTTGATCGTTCTGGGTATCACCTTCATTCTTCTGCTCAACAATGTGGTCGGTGGCGGAGGACTGGTCTATCTCGCTTCGCGGCATTCGAAAAAGAACCTGCTCGTCCCGTCCTACCTCTGGGCCGGTGTGACCGCGCTGGTGGCACTTGCCGTGTACCACGTGGTCCCTGTGGTACCTGCGTCCTACACGATACATGTGGTGGTGCTCGCCCTGTTCCAAAGCCTTTATACCATTCACTATGGATCGCTGCTCGGCGCACAGCGGATCCGTGTCTACAATCTCATCGTCAGTGCCCAGGCCATCACTCTCTTCGCCGTTTTCGCGGCCTTGGTAGCGATCGTCAGGGAGCCGTCCGTGATGCACTATGTCATTGCCAGCTATGTCTCCTTCGCAGCGGCCTTGATCCTTTCCTCGCTTGCCATGAAGGGAATACCGCCAGGCCAACAGATGACCGATGAAAGACCGGCTTGGCGCGCGCTTTTCGGTCACGGCGGGCTCATCCAACTGGCGAACTTCCTGCAACTTCTGAATTACCGGATCGCCTATTACCTCATCGAATGGTTCCGGGGTACTTCCGCACTGGGTCTGTATTCGGTCGCGAACCAACTGGCCGAGAGCGCATGGCTCGCTCCCAAGAGCCTCGGCACCGTGCTCTACAGCTGGATCAGCAATACGGATGACCCGGACCGGCAACGCGACCTGACGCTGACCGTTGCTAAGGCTTCCGTGGCGTTCAGCGTGCTCCTTGTAGGACTTCTGTTGATCGTCCCGGAGCCCTTGTTCCGCTTCTTCTTCGGGGAAGAGATCGGCGGATTGCCCGCCCTGGTCCTCCTGCTGGCACCGGGCATCATCGCCATGGCTGCCTCCCAGGCGTTCAGCCATTATTTCAGCGGCACGGGGCGCAACAAGCACAATGTCATCGGATCAGGGATCGGCCTTGTGCTGACTCTCCTTGCAGGATATTGGTTGATCCCGGAACACGGATTGCAGGGTGCCGCCGTAACGGCCTCTATGGCCTATGGTGGGAACGCGGTGTATCAACTTATTACCTTCCTTCGCAGCACGGATACACGGGCTTCCATGTTATTGTTCAGCGCATCGGATCTACAACGCATCGCCCGTCTTTGGAAAAGCCTGTATCCGGGATCGGATCGCAACGAAGAAAGATCGAAGCCATGACCTTGGCAAGTGCGGTCCGAGCCCTTTTGTATACGACGCTGGCGTTCGCGCTGGGATCCGCTGACGGCAAGTCCGTCGGGGTGAAGCTGAAGGAGGCCAAAATGTTCATGGAACTTGCTGGCAAGCAATGGTCTCGTGCAGAGTACGACGAACGAAGCGTTCCGGTCCTGTACATCTACCAGCGTGATCCCTTACTCGATGCACAAGGTGAACCGGTCGTCCCCAACATTGCGGTCACGATAGAGGAACTCCCGCTTGGCAAGGATGTAGCGGCCTTCAGTGCATCCAAACGTGCGGCCACCCCGTTCACGGTGGATCGCATGCTCACCCATCAAGGTGGCGACCTGAAGTACAAGAACGCGATCGGATTTCAAGGGCGCTACACCGGGAATGACAGGGAACACACCGTTCTCGTAGTGCACGCGATCAACGGTTTGTATGGTGTCGAATTGATCTGCGACGTGCCCAGCGAATTGTTCGAACAGGTCGCACCCGAATTCCGGTCGACCGTGCGCTCGCTGCGCTGATACCGGTGAGTGGCGCACTCCACCCCCTCATTGTAAGGAAAACCCTACGAGAGCCCCATCAGGTCGCTCACCCCGGGCGGCCGTGAGCAAACGAACCCCTCCGCATAGGTCACACCGATCAGGCGACCGAGCTGTCGGTGGCGCCCTTCCAGGAAGGGCATGAAATCCGCATTCGCAATGGGACTCTCCGGTTCCTTGCTCGATGGGTCATGGAATTGTGAAGCAAAACAGTTCAACGCTTCCTGCTTCGCGTTCCAATGGGCGGTGATATCCACCACCAGGTCCGGCTCCATCCAGTTGTCCTGTATGGCGTGCAGTAAGGTCCGTGGCCTCCACGCCTCCTGAGCAGCACCTTGGTGCGAGGTCGCAATGCGCCGTAAGCCGCTCAGGAAGGCCGCCTCTGCCACCAACTTCGCGGCGCGCCCGTGATCCGGATGTCGGTCCTTCCGCGCATTGGTGAGCAGCAGCTGCGGACGATGCCTGCGGATGGTTGTGATCACATTCAGCAGGCTTGCTTCATCCGCCCGGAAGAAACCATCACGCATTCCGAGTTGATAGCGGAACGACGCACCCAATGCCTTTCTTGCCGCTTCCGCTTCCTTGGCCCTGATCTCCGCGGATCCGCGGGTCCCCAATTCCCCTGCCGACAGTTCCACGAGACCCACGGTACGGCCCAACGCAATATGGTGGAGCACCGTACCGGCAAGGGAGATCTCCACATCATCCGGATGCGCCGTGATGCACAGGATATCGACATGTTCGGACATGGCGCTAAGGTCGGAAGTAGGACCGAACGCTCAATTGCCGATCCACGAAAGGATCTTCTCGTCCAAGGGATCGGTCCCAGAACCGTAGGATGCGATCAACCGTCCTTCCTCATCGATCAGGAACTTGTGGAAATTCCATTTGACGGTCACATCCATGACCCCGTTCATTTCCTTCGAGCAGAGCCATTCAAAGATGGGATGCCGGTCCCCCCCCTTGATGACGACCTTGCTCATCAACGGAAAGGACACATTATACTTTGACGTGCAGAACACCTCGATGTCCGCATTGCTGTCCGGCTCCTGGCCTCCGAAATCGTTACACGGGAAGGCAAGTATGGTGAAGCCCTTGTCCTTGAAGTTGGAATAAAGCTCCTGAAGCTGCTCGTACTGCCCGGTGTACCCGCACTCGCTGGCAGTGTTCACCAGAAGGATCTTACTTCCCTTGAACTGCTCCATCCCTATCGTCCCTCCGTGGATATCCGTTGCACTCAGGTCATGGAAACGCATGTTGTCCGATGGGTTGATCGTCCGGGTTGGAGCCTTCACCGGGCCCATGCGGACCATCGAGCTTCCATTGCAGGCGAACAGGCTCAGGATCGCGAAGATGTGTATGGGAGTCATACCGGGAATAACATGCAAAGCTTGCAAAAGTTCGGTAACGCGCGGACCCCGGTCCTACCTTCGCGACCCATCGCATGCAGCGATTTCAGGGAACGTGATCCGCACCACCGAAATAGCCGGCTTGATCCGATTGGAAGTGGCGTTGGACCTGCGGCAACGAGCTTCCTGGGCGGGTATGCTGCTATACGTGGTCAGCGCTGTATACGTGGCCTTCCTTGCTGTAAAAGGCGGAATGGGAACATCCACCTGGAACGCGCTTTTCTGGATCATTCTGCTTTTTGCCGCTTTTAATGCCCTGGCCCGTTCCTTCCAGCGCGAGGACGCAGGCAGGCAGCTGTACCTGTATACGTTGGTCGACCCGCGCAGCGTGATCCTGGCCCGAACGATCTACAATGCGCTGACCATGGTCCTGCTGAGCCTGCTGAGCTTGACGTTCTATGTCCTTTTCATGGGTGACCATGCTCTTGAACAGGCCCACCTCGGCCAATTCCTCCTCGCCGTTGTGCTTGGCGGGATCGGTTTCGCCACCGTTCTAACGCTGATCGCGGCAATCGCCTCGCGGGCGGGAAATGGCGCCGGCCTGATGGCGATCCTGGGTTTCCCCCTGGTGCTTCCACTGTTATTGGCCGTGATGCGGGCCAGCAAGCTCTCCCTGGATGGCGTAGCCTGGAGCGTGACGAGTACGTATTTCCTGGGATCCGCCTTGTTGGACGTCATCACCCTCACGCTGGCCTGGTTGCTGTTCCCGTACCTTTGGCGCGACTGAAAATGAAGCATTGGTGGTGGAAATCCCTGGCGATCGGCCTGCTGCTCTTCGCTTCCATTGCCGCGCTTTGGACCCCGCTCTCCCCGGCCCTTGTGCATGTGGAGCCCGATCGCATCGCTCCCGGACCTATGGAGGTCCTGGTGACCGGATATAATTCCAACTTTTCCAACGCGGGATCCTCGATCAGCTTTTTTGAGAACGATGGACAGCGGTTCTGTCCGGAACGGACCGAGGTCGTTGACGACAGGCACCTGCGCCTATTCGTTCAAGTTCCTGGTGGGTTACGGTCCAGTATGACGGACCTACAAGTGGGCCAGCTGCGATACCCAGGGGCTTTCTACACACAGGAACTTGGCGAGGGTATAGCTGATCGGAACTGTGAAGAAGGGCATGTACAGGATGGGGTGTTCACGTTCCCAAACCGGAGCATACTCTACGAGAGCATCCGGAATCTTCACTTCCATGTCCCGATGTGGTTCACCATGATCGCTTTGATGGCCATCTCCATGTGGAAGAGCACCCAGGTACTTGGGAATACGTCGCTGGACCGCGATCGTGACGCATTGGCCGCGGTACACGTTGGGCTGCTGTTCTGTGCGCTGGGACTGATGACCGGAGCGCTGTGGGCGCGTGCCACCTGGGGGGCGTTCTGGACCAGTGATGTGAAACTGAACGGGGCCGCGGTGACGGCGTTGATCTATCTCGCTTACCTCGTGCTGCGGGGTTCCGTTCCCGATGCCCACAAGCGGGCACGGCTCGCGGCGATCTACAACATCTTCGCATTCATGCTTCTGGTGATGTTCCTCTTCGTGGTACCTCGCCTGAACGCAGTGGACAGCCTGCATCCGGGTAATGGCGGCAACTCCGGGTTCAGCGACCTGGACCTGGACAATAGATTGCGCATCATTTTTTATCCGGCCGTGCTGGGATGGATCCTGCTGGGCCTGTGGATGTACGACCTGCGCCGTCGAACATCGCGCCTCAATGAATTGTTGGAACAATGAGAACACTCGCCACCCTCGTCCTCCTGTTTTTCACATGGATCGATTCCTTCGCGCAAGGTGCTCCCTCGTGGCTGGAGGAAAGCCTGCACGGTAGCGGCAAGATGAATACCGTGGTAGCGGTGGTGGCCATCATCATCATCGGGGTGGGGATCTGGATGTTCGCGATGGATGCACGAATTCGCAGCATGGAAGAACGGATGAATGGAAGGCAAGGGGACGAACATCAAGGAGAGCAGAAATGAAACGGAGCCACATCATCGCCATCGTCATCATTGCTGTCGCCATTGCGGCCTTGGTCGGTTCGCTCTACGATAGCAGCACCTATGCGAGCTTGGAACAAGCCATGGCGGACCCCGGCAGGGAGTACCATGTGGTGGGTGTTCTGGATCGCAGCGAGGAGGTCACCTATGAACCAAGTTTGAACGCGAGCCTTACCACCTTCAGCATGGTGGACCTGGAAGGACACAAAGCCAGGGTACACTTGAGCATGGCCAAGCCGCAGGACTTCGAGCGGAGCGAACGTCTCGTTCTGATCGGAAAAGCGACGGAGGACGGTGAATTCCACGCGCATGATATGCTGATGAAGTGCCCCAGCAAATACAATGAGGAGCACGCCATTGAAGGATGAACGGAATGAACCGCTCCCATTCCTTCATTTGACCCGGTGAACGCATTGAATTACCAGATCGATCGAGCGTTATCCTGATCCATGGAGGAGATCAACTATATCGGTGAGCGGACCTGGGCGGGACAGCTCGGTCATGTGATGGCCATCCTGTCCCTGGTAGGGGCCGGGCTCGCCGCGACCTCCTATTTCCTGGGCACACAGCGTAAGGATGCGCGTTGGACGGACTTGGGAAGGATGGGGTTCCGGGTACACAGCTTGGCTGTGCTCGGGATCGTTGCATTGCTCTTCACCATGCTTTTCCTGCATTGGTTCCAGTACGATTACGTGTGGAAGCACAGCAACCTGGAAATGCCGATGAAGTACATCGCCAGCTGCTTCTGGGAGGGACAGGAAGGCTCCTTCCTGCTCTGGACCTTCTGGCATGTGGTGCTTGGTTCCATCCTGATCCATCGGGCGAGGGATTGGGAGGCTCCCGTAATGACCGTTGTCGCGCTGGTACAGGTCTTCCTTGCGACGATGCTGTTGGGGATCTATTTCGGGGACATTCGTGTTGGTAGCAGTCCTTTCCTGCTCGTGCGCGAGCTGCCTGAGAACCTAGGCCTGCCATGGACACGCATGGCGGGTTACCTCGAAAGGATCCCTGAGTTCGCTGATGGTCGTGGCCTGAACCCCCTGCTGCAGAACTATTGGATGGTGATCCATCCACCCACGCTTTTCCTGGGCTTCGCATCGTGCCTCGTCCCATTCGCCTATGCCATAGCCGGGCTTTGGACCGCAAAGCGCCGGGAGTGGATGGATCCGGCACTTCCTTGGACCTACTTCGGTGTCATGATCCTCGGCACCGGGATCCTGATGGGCGGGGCATGGGCATATGAAGCCTTGAGCTTTGGTGGCTTC
>JAHEFL010000348.1 GCA_024640205.1 Flavobacteriales bacterium
GAGCGCACCGCTGCAGAATGGAACGAACCGGGGTGGCGAATGGTCCGCGCGGACGTCCTCGCATTCCTGCGCAACCATCGAAGCACCTATGACATCGTCTTTGCCGATCCACCTTTCCATATGGAAGGGATCGAAGCCATCCCTACCTTGGTGTTCGAGGCACGACTATTGGATGCCGAAGGGCTGTTGATCATGGAGCATTCGGAATACACCGATCTGAGCACATTGCCAGGTCATACAGGTACCAGGAAATACGGTACGGTACACTTCAGCATGTTCTCGGATCCAGCGAACGCATCCATCGAAACGCCACATACATGAGCAGACCGATCGCGGTATTCCCCGGCACCTTCGACCCCATCACCATCGGCCATGTAAGCATCGTGAAGCGGGCGCTCCCCCTGTTCGAACAGATCATCGTGGGCATGGGCGTCAACGTCAGTAAATCGACCATGTTCAGCACAGGGCAGCGACAGGCGTGGATAAAGGAAGCATTCGCCGATGCACCCTCGGTCGAGGTCATGGCATTCGAAGGCCTCACGGTGGATCTCTGTCGCCGCGTAGGCGCCACCTTCATCCTGCGCGGCCTTCGTAACAGTACGGACCACGGCGTGGAACGGAGCATCGCGTTGATGAACCGGGAAATGAGCGGAGTGGAGACCCTCTTCATACCATCGGCGGCCGAGCATGCGCACATCAGCAGCACCATCGTACGCGAACTGATCACCAATAAGGCGGATGTTTCGGCGTTGGTCCCGATGGACCTGAGCGCCTACCGTGGATGAGGAACCTTCTGCTAACCGTCGCCATATTGTTCGGTGCAGGGCTCTCCGCAGCTCCTGTCACCATTCATGTGTTCGCTCCGGATCATACGGACCAAGCAGTGGTGCTGTACCGTTATGACGATCTCTTCACCCTGCGGACCGTGCGCCTCACCGACGCCGTTCTCAATTCGGAAGGGACCGCCGTCCTTGTTACGGAGATGGAAGGGACCGTGAAGGCACGCATACGGATCGGTGACGTCATCGCCGATCTTTACCTGCGGCCGGGACAGGACCTGCACGTGCAATTTCCCAAGCCGGACCCAGGGGTCGCCGCCAGCTTGAACGGAAGGGTCCGCGTGGATCTCCTCTTCAACGACCTTTCAGCGTTGGACATCAATGCGCTGACCACCGACCTGAACGAGCGCATCGACGCCTTCATATTGGCCGATCTGGCCACGGACGAAGAGGCAGGCATGAATGCCCTCGACCAATACCGCAGGGCGGACCCTGCAGGAAAGGACTCGCTTGCGGACGACCCATCCATCCATGTGGTACCCACCTGGTCCCCTGAGCGCCTGGACAGCTTCGAACTAAAGCTGCGTCATTTCTATCGCGAGGTGGATGATCCCTGGTTCGTGCATTACATGGAATTTGCACTGGCCGGCATGCGGCTGGGTCCTCGAACACGTTCCATGGACCTTCATACCCGCTATCTGAAGGGCCGGTCGATCCGCTATGATGATCCCGAGTACATCCGCTTCCTGAGGGGGCTGTTCACGGAACACCTCGTTGCCGTGGTGTACCGGGACCATGAGAAGGAGTTGATGAAGGCCCTGGGGTCCGGGGACGCGGTATCGCTAAAATCGCTGTTCGCTCGCAACGACCTGTTGAAGGACGACGACCGGCTTTGCGAGCTGGTGATGCTGGATCAGTTGTACCTGAACGCACATGCCAAATGGCTGCCGACGGGATCTGCGGTACGCATGATCGACGTTCTGCAAAGGACATCTACCTATACCGAGCACCAAAAGATCGCTACGAACATGTATTGGGACCTGACGGCCATGCAGGTGGGTTATCCACTGCCTGCCATGCGGCTGGAGGATCTGCGGGAACAGGATGTTGTGATCGACAGCTTGATGAACGGCCCCGTGTGCCTGGCGATCACTGCGGGTTGGTGTACTTACTGCGAACTGGAGATGGTAGCACTTGAAAAGTTGCACAAGGAATACCAGGGGATCATTCCGATCGTGGCCATCAGCCTGGACCCTACGCTGGATGACCTGGAACGCTATCTGCGCAAACACCCCGGCCGGGACTTCATCTGGCTGCACGCCTTGGCCGAACAGCAGTTGCGAGAGGACCTCCGAATGCGAAGCCTACCGGCCATCTACCTGTTGGAGAACGGTACGCTGGTCCAGGCACCGGCACCGATGCCCAGCGCCGGGTTGGGCGAATGGTTCCATCGCGCCAAGGTCGCCGCAGGGCAGAACGATCGGATCAAGGTGTGGGACGACTGATCGATCGGCATCGGTCAGGTGAGCGCCAGCCACGCATCGATGACCGGTAGCAGCGAGGCATAGGTGTCCTCCTTCAGCATCCCGGCCTCCTCTCGCCCTACCCAGCGTACCTCCTCGATATTCTCCTCCGTCTCCGGCGTCAACGGTTGCGCGGAACTTGCCTTCATCCTGAACCAATCGGTCCGCTTCAGATACTGCTTGCCCTTGCGCTCGTATGTATGCCAGGTCACCGCGATAGGGCCCACCAGTTCCAGGCTGGCGATGCCGCATTCCTCCTGCACCTCGCGCACAGCCGCCGCCTCGATGCCCTCACCGGGGTCCACCTTGCCTTTCGGAAGGTCCCACTTGCCAAGCCGACGGATGGCCAGCAGACGCCCCCGCTCATCCAGGACCACCCCTCCCGCAGCCTGAACGAACACGTAGCTTTCCTTGAACATCGACCAGATATCCAATCCCGGAGCAGGGAAGAGCAGGACCCCTTGCAGCGGCTCCGGACCATGGAGCAATGCGATTGCACGTTCCATCTCACCCGGCCCGTCCACCCGCAGTGCAAGCCATTGCTTGTGGAGCACATCCCCGGGGGCCGCATCAGCGATCACCAGCGGCTTGCCCTCGATGTAAACCTCGTACCTTCGTTGCATGTCCTCGAGCCTTGATCCGGCGTTGAAGATCGCGGAATTCCTTCTGCAGATCAAGGCCATCAAACTTAGCCCCAAGGAACCGTTCACCTGGGCCTCCGGATGGAAGTCCCCCATCTATTGCGATAACCGGAAGACGCTTTCGTACCCGACCATTCGCACGTACATCCGGCAGCAGTTCGTCCAGATCATCAACAGCGAGTTCAGCAAGGCGGACATGATCGCCGGCGTGGCCACGGGTGGCATCGCCCAC
>JAHEFL010000023.1 GCA_024640205.1 Flavobacteriales bacterium
CGGAATAGATGACGAACAGGACCACGTGGGGCATGTTGGTCGCATTCAGTGCCTGATCCAGAAGATTCGTACCAAGCACAAGCAGCACCAGGACGATCAGTGCAATACGGTCACTGAAATGCGATCGAAGAACTGCCCGGAGTACGAGCAGACCCAGCAGAAAATAGAGCAGCACTCCGCACAATACCACCAACTGGTAGGGCGCTGAATAGCCGTCCGCAGGAGCGTCCGTACTCAATGCTGCGACATGCCCGACCACGAACCAGGGGCTCCATAGGATAGCCAAGCCCGCCGGATAGCGTGAGATCCGTGAACCATCATTGAATTGCGTGATCTGATAGACCTTGTCGGAAGGCCGATAACGCTCCTGTGCGGCATCGACCCAAGTCATGTCCTTCAAGAACGGGTCTTGGTGAACAAGAATGGCGGGTAAATACAGGTGGTAGCCAAAGGCATCCCAGCTGAAGAAATAACCTCGATACTGCTTGATCGCTCCTGCTGATACAACGACCCACAGAACGATCACAGCCCAAAGAGAACCTGCACCCCTATGGAGCGAACGACGATCCAACGAACCGCTTGGCACGGACATCAGAGTCCATACTTCACGATACACCAAATGGCCCGGAAGCCGTCCTTCCAACCGATCTTCTTTCCTTCGGCATAGGTGCGTCCGTAATAGCTTATCCCCACCTCGTAAATGCGGATGCCTGGCACGCGTGCCAGCTTGGCGGTCACCTCCGGCTCGAAGCCGAAGCGACGCTCTTTCAGGACGAGGGCTTTGGCAATGTCGCTGCGAATGAGCTTGTAGCAGGTCTCCATATCCGTCAGGTTCAAGTTGTTGAACGCATTGGATAGATGGGTCAGGAACTTGTTGCCCAGGCTGTGCCAGAAGAACAGGATGCGGTGCGGATGATGGCCCATGAAACGAGATCCGAAGACCACATCGGCAAAGCCTTCCACTACCGGCCGAAGCAGGTCATTGTATTCGCGAGGGTCGTATTCCAAGTCGGCGTCCTGAACGAGAAGATACTCTCCCGTTGCTTCCTTGATGCCCCGATGGATCGCAGCTCCCTTGCCCATGTTCCTGGGCTGGTCGAAGAACTTGATCCCCATATCCGGGTTCACCTCCCGATAACGCTCGATGGCCGCGACCGTCCCGTCGGTGGAGCCATCGTTCACGATCACTACCTCCTTGCTGATCCCGTGGTCCAGCACCACCTCTCTCACCTTGTCCAGGATCAAGTGGATCGTGCGTTCCTCGTTGTACGCGGGAATTATGACTGAAAGACTGCTGATGGCCATGCGATCGGCGAAGATAGCCCGCGTCCGAACAGGCAAAGTAGGCGTTCAGGACCCGGGGAAATAGCGTCGCACTTCGATCTCGAACCGATCCAATCGAAAGGGGACCCCTTCCTTATTCCAAAAGAACAGTTTGTTCTCGATCGCATCCGTTCGGGAGGGGATCGCATAAATGATCTCAAATGCTCCCTTGGAAAGGTGCCTTGGCAGATAGTTGATCTGACCGCCTGCGTCGTTCTCGCTCATGACCAGGTGGCTTCCGCCAATATATCCTTCCTCCCATAGAATTACTCCACGAACGATCACTTCGCAGTGAAGAGCGGCTGGATCTCCTAATGGAATGTTATTGATCTCCAGGGGGTACTCATTACTATCGAAGCACCAAGAATTTTCCTCAGCGCATGTTGTTCCACTGGAACGATGGTCGAACGGAATGGTCCTTCCATCCGCTTGACTGAAAAGCACTTCGGTCTCAGTCCGGCGGTCCATGTTCCTGAGATCATAGATACGAGCAGCCCGGTGTTGACCCAAGGGGTACTTCAGGTAGGGCTGCATGTGTGGTACATCCAGCCAATGCTCATTTACGAAAACCATGTATTTGGCACCCAATGCAATGCATCGTTCCATGGTCTCCGGATCATCCATCGCATAGCCATATTGCGTGAATCCCCTTTGATCCATGAAATACAATGAAGCGTTGATCGTAGGGTCGTCCAGTGATACCACCTTATCCTCCACACTGATCCCAAGGGAACGCAGATAGGGCGTAATATCATGCAGGTCGCTTTGCGTGCTGTACGCCAGCGAATTCCAATAAACAGGCTCTGCGCAATGGTAAGTGGGCAGCAGGTCGCTCCGGTTCAAGTAACTGTTAGGGTTGCTTCGCATCACCAGGTTATTGGAAGCATAAGCCGCATTGTATCCCAGCAGGAACAGAAAGACCCAGCGTACCCAGGATGCGCCAAAGAGATCGGCGCGCTCATTCCTCAACCACCAAAGCCCGGTGACCATCGGCACCAACAGCGCGATCATCGGATTGACGAAATAGTAATCGTGACCATCCACCGCATGGAACCATAGGACCGTATACACCACCAGCCCGATGACCAACATTCCGTTCAACAGCAACAAGGGGGCTGGCACCCTCCGCCAATGGACCATCAACAGGGTGATGGCCCCGGTGATCATCAGCCAGACGGAAGTGTCGAAAACCTGGAAAACCAATACCTCCCGAGCGAAGATCACAGCACGGTCGATCTCCTCATTGGTCATCTCCCAGATCGGCCATAGGCTGTTGAAGGTGTACCGACCGTTGTGAAGTTCATTGTATCCCTCAGCGTGCACATACCAGGCGATAATGGATGCAAGGGCCATTGATATCACGGACCAACCAAATACCGGCGACAACGGGAATACCCGGCGCAGATCACCAAAAAGGGAAGGCTTCAACGCGTACAAGGCATAAAGCCCGATGATGGCGACCAGGCTCATGCCCGCCGTCACCTTCAATAAGGTGGCCAAGGCAAAGCATGCCATGGCCATCATCCAGTATCGACGACGTCCTTCCTGGGCGTGGCGAACGAAAAAGTACCACCCGATCAATGCCAGATCGAATGCCGGCACGTCGGTCAGAAATGAAATGCCATAGTACACCAGTACAGGCGAAGTGAAAAGCAGGAGCGTCAGACCGATGCTCCAGAAGTCGCTTTTCAATAAGCGCCGCAACGTCAGGAAAAGCGAGTAGGAGGCTAGGAAATGCAGCAATAGGCCGAACAAGCGGTAAGCGAATTCACTGGGTCCGGTGATCTTCCATACCTGCCCCATGGCCCAATACAACACCGGGAATTCGCCTGCGCTGGAGCCGCTGGCTCCCTTGTCCGCGATCTGAGCATGGATCTCCGGGCTGAAGAATGTTGCCCTCCCATTGTAGTAGTTCGTGGTGAGGGATAGGCAATCCGTCTGGCGCCAGAGGTGCATGGGCAAAGGCCGCAAATTCATCACACGGCCGTATTCGAAAAGGCCACAGAAAAGCACGAACCCAAACAGGAACAACCCGCGGCCTCCGATGATCTGATGGATGCGCCGTAATAGGGCCATTTCGTTCGTGTCGGATGAAGGGGCTTACACCGCCATTTCCGGAACCTCGCCCTCCACCACGAGCCGTCCCTCGGTCTTGCTGCGGATCTCCTCCACGGTGACGCCGGGTGCGCGTTCGATCAGTTTGAATCCATCAGGGGTCACGTCGAACACCCCGAGGTCACTGACGATCTTCTTAACGCAACCCACACCGGTCAGTGGCAGGCTGCATTTCTTCAGCAACTTGCTTTCCCCGGCCTTATTCGTGTGCATCATACACACGATGATGTTATCCGCACTGGCGACCAGATCCATCGCACCGCCCATGCCTTTGACCATCTTACCCGGGATCTTCCAGTTGGCGATATCACCATTGTCCGCCACCTCCATGGCACCCAGCACGGTCAGTTGAACATGCTTCCCACGGATCATCGCGAAGCTGTTCGCGCTATCGAAGATCACGGCTCCGGGCTTCAGGGTAACCGTTTGTTTTCCGGCGTTGATAAGGTCCGCATCCTCCTCTCCTTCGAACGGGAAAGGCCCCATGCCCAGGATACCGTTCTCGCTCTGCAACTCCACGTTCATCCCTTCCGGAATGTAATTCGCCACCAGCGTAGGGATACCAATGCCGAGGTTCACATACCAGCCATCACGTAGTTCGCGTGCGATGCGCTGGGCCATTTGTTCCTTGTTGAGCGCCATGATCAGTTGCGTTTACGCGTGGTGCGTTGTTCGATACGCTTCTCGTAGTTGCTTCCTTGGAAGATGCGCTGCACGAAGATCCCCGGGGTATGGATCGTGTTCGGGTCAAGTTCACCGGGTTCCACGAGTTCTTCCACCTCGACCACGGTGATCTTACCGGCCATGGCCATCAGGGGATTGAAATTCCGGGCCGTATGCCGGAACAGGAGGTTGCCCTGTGTGTCGCCCTTCCATGCTTTGACCAAAGCGAAATCCGCATGGAATCCATGCTCCATCACGTACATCTTCCCGTTGAATTCCCGCGTCTCCTTCCCTTCCGCCACCTCGGTGCCGTAGCCCGCCGGTGTATAGAATGCAGGAATGCCAGCACCGCCGGCTCGGCAACGTTCAGCCAGGGTGCCTTGTGGGATCAGCTCCACCTCCAACTCGCCGCTCAGCATCTGGCGCTCGAACTCCGCATTCTCCCCCACATAGCTGCTGATCATCTTCTTGATCTGCTTGGTCTGCAACAAAAGGCCGAGGCCGAAATCATCCACACCTGCGTTGTTGCTGATGCATGTGAGGCCCTTGACACCTTTTCGTACCAAGGCGGCGATACTGTTCTCGGGGATCCCGCAAAGTCCGAACCCACCGACCATCAGGGTCATGTTATCCCGGATGCCTTCTAACGCGACATCCGCATTGGCCACTACCTTGTTCATTGCGCTTTCTGGGTGAAGGTTGCGAAGATAGGCCCGGTGCGGAACGCGGCCGGATCGCAGCCACCTTGCCCTAGTCCCACTTCGGAGGGGCGGTCCCATTGCCCGTGTTGCCCTTCTGTCGGCAATCGATACTCGCCGGGTCAAGGTCGGGCGGCTTCTCGAAATCACCTCTGCTGATGGTGATCGTGCTGTCCGCGTATACCTTGTTCATGAAGTATCCATAAATGGGTAGGGCCATGTTCGCGCCCTGGCCTTTCTCCGTGGTGCTGAACCGTACACTGCGGTCCTCAGCGCCGGTCCACACACCGGTCACCAGGTCAGGTGTGATGCCGATGAACCATCCATCACTGTTGTTCTGGGTGGTCCCGGTCTTGGCGGCCGTGGGATACTTGATGTTGGCATACCGCGCCCTGTTGCCCCAGCTGGTCCGTAAGCGAAGGCCCGTGCCCACGGTTTTGCCCGTGCTCGGATTGTAAGCTCCATCCACCACACCCTTCAGCATCTTCAGCATGGTATAGGCGGTCCTTTCGTCCAGCGCTTCATAGGTCCGTGGAACCAGGTCATGGATCGTGTTCCCGCTCTTGTCCTCTATCCGCGTGAATATGATGGGCTCGATGAAAACGCCTTGGTTCGCGAAGGATGCAAAGGCGCCGGTCATCTCCATCAGGGTGAGGTCGGCCACACCCAGGCACAAGGAGGGAACCGCATCCAACGGGCTTTTCACGCCCATGTGCCGCGCTAGCACCGTTACCGCCTCGGGACCATACTGCTTCATGATCCATGCAGTGATCGTATTCATGGAGTTGGCCAGCGCGTGTTCCACGGTGACCATACCTCCATATTCACCATCGCTGTTCTGTGGGCACCATTCCGGTTGTGGCGCCGGCATCTCGAAGCACACACGCTGGTTGGGCAATTCCTGGCAGGGGCTCATACCTTCCCGGATGGCGGTCGCATACACGAAGGGTTTGAAGGTCGATCCTACCTGGCGACGGGCCTGCTCCACGTGGTCATACTGAAAGTGTTTGTAATCGATGCCACCGACCCATGCCTTCACGAACCCGGTGCGGGGGTCGATGCTAAGGACACCGCTTTGAAGAAAGCTTTTGTAATAGCGGATGGAGTCCATCGGACTCATTAGCGTGTCCACTTCCCCGTTCCAGGTGAAGACCCGCATGGGCACCGGCTCATCGAATATCGCCGGGATATCCGCCTCCTTGACCACTGGCCAATAACTGTCACATCCCCCGAGCTTGGGTTCGCAGTGGTAATGCTTCCTTCCCTCGTGCTTCACTTCCTCTATGTATCGGGAAGGGCGCTCGCAGTTAGGGCATTGCTTGCCGGTCAGCACGCGGTATCGAACACTGCGCTTCATGGCCGTGTTCAGGATGCCATCGATCTCTTTCTGCGTGACCCGGAAATCAAAAGGCTTGTTCTTCTTTCTACCGATGTCCTTGAAGAAGTCAGGTTGGAGCTCCGTGGCAAGATGCTCCTTCATGCCCCATTCCGCGTAATGCTGCATGCGGCTGTCCAATGTGGTATACACTTTCAGACCATCCGTGTAGATGTCGTAGGGTTTGCCATCCGCCTTTGCGATCCGGTAATTCCCTTCCTCGTCCTTCTCACTGAGCAAGGCCTGCAGTTTGCTCCGCAGCACTTCGCGGAAATAGGGGGCCGGCCCTTCGGTATGATCGATACGCTGGAAGCGAAGCCCGATGGGAAGGGCTTTCAGGGAATCATACTCGCTGCGGGATAACATCCCGTTCTTCATCATTTGGCCCAACACTACCATGCGCCGATGCATCGTGGTGTCCGGCCGGCGCAGCGGATTGAATAATGCGGGGTTCTTGCACATGCCCACGAGCAGTGCTGCTTCCTCCAATTTCAATGAGTCGGGCGTGGTGTTGAAATACACACGAGCAGCGCTGTTGATCCCCACCGCCTGATTGATCCAATCGAAGCGGTTGAGGTACATCGTAATGATCTCGTTCTTGGTGTATTGCCGTTCCAATTGGGCGCTGATGATCCACTCCTGGAACTTCTGAAAGGTGCGTTTGATGAAGTCGGAGGAACGCTCGGTGAAGAGCATTTTGGAAAGCTGCTGGGTGAGCGTGCTGGCCCCCCCTCGTTTCCCGAGGTACACCGCAGCCCTCACCGTACCCCGGAGGTCAATGCCGCTATGCTCACGGAACCGCTCATCCTCAGTGGCGATCAACGCGTCCACCACATGAGGGCTGATCCGGTCGTATTCCACCGGTATCCGGTTCTCCCTGTAATACTGTCCCATCTGCGATCCATCGCTGAACAGGATGGCTGTGGCCAGGTCGCTTCGTGGGTTCTCGAGATCCTCGGTTCCTGGAAGGTCGCTATTGGCCGCCAAGCCGAGCAGGCTGACCAACCCGATGACAGGCGATAGGACCAGGGCCCACCACAACAGCCACCAGCGCGTTCGCTTTTGTCGGGGTCCGTTGGAGTTCATCGGTCGGCGAAGTTATCCGTACGGCGAGGTACACTGAACGCTCGGGACAGAGAGCTTCAACACCGCTGTCCTCATTGCTGCTGTGAGCGCTCCACGCTGATCCCCACATCCAGCACCCCCTTCAATTCCTCGGTACGCATGGCCTGCTCCAACTGCACCGTATAACGGCCGGAGGCGGGGAACCTATTGCGCATCTTGTACAGGACATGGGCTTGGATGCGATCGGCGAAAATGAACCCCTGTCCCTTTCCGTACCAACGCCCGCCCGGATCGGCGAGCAGGCATTCCACGGTGTCGCGCAGATGGCGCCCGTCCGGACCACTCAGGTCCACAAATAGAAAAAGGTCCTGGAACGGATAATCACCGGTATGTCGAATATCGATGTACAGATCGTGTCTGTTCACGGTATCCATTACCTCGAAGCTGAATTCCGGGCGCAGGTCCCGGTTCCAGGAACCTGCCGGAATGGGAATATCGGACTGGTACACCACCCTGTCCGTACAGCCGGTCACCAGGACCAGAAGTACGATCCAGGAGCGTAAGATCCTCACTGTGCTGGCGGTTTGGGGTTGTTCCCATCGCCGGAGCGAGGGCCCTTGCCACGACCTCTTCCCCGACTTCTTTTCCTCCGTTCGCCCCCATCACCTTCCGGACGCTTGCCATCGGCTGCCGTTCCTTGTGGCTTGGGTCCACTGCCCCGCTTTTTCGTGCCGGCCTCCTTCGGCCCGCCCTGTGCTTCGCCCTGGGTTTTCCGGCCTCGGCCTTTCCCCTTGCCTTTGGAGCGCTTCTTTCCGCTCCGTTGCTTGCTATCGAAACGGGTAAGGTCATCCTGGCCCACCACGTTCTCGTAGTCCGGGGATTTCTCCTTGGCCGGGGCTTCGTCCGCCATGTTCAGATCCACCTCCGGGATGATCCCCTCCTTGTTCTGCGACAGGATCTCACGCACCTTTTCCACCGGGAAGGCGGCCATGGTGAATGGTTCGCCGGGCCGCTTGAAGCCGTACCACATGCGCTCCGCAAAAATGTCCGTCTTGATATGGGCTCCGGTCCCTTGCTGGGTCTTGAGCTTGGCGTTCTGGCTCGGATAACTCTTCACGGCCTCGATGTACATATCAAGCTCGTAGTTCAAGCAGCACTTCAACTTACCACATTGCCCTGCCAGCTTCTGCGGGTTCAAGGCCAGTTGCTGATAGCGTGCCGCGCTCGTGGTCACACTCCGGAAATCCGTCAACCAGGTACTGCAACAGAGCTCCCTTCCGCAGCTGCCGATCCCACCGATCCGACCAGCCTCCTGCCGCACCCCGATCTGTTTCATTTCTACTCGGACCTTGAACCTATCGGCCATGGTCCGCACAATGCCGCGGAAATCGATCCTTTCCTCGGCCGTGTAGTAGATGATCGACTTGGTGCCATCGCCTTGGTACTCCACGTCCGTCACCTTCATGTCCAATCCCGCTTCACGGACCATGGCCCGGGATGAGAACAACGTATCGTCCTCCAGCTTGCGCGCGGCATGCCAGCGATCGATATCCTCCTGCGTGCTCTTGCGAAGCACCTTCCTGAGTTCATATACCTCTCCCCGATGGTCGCGCCGCTCCATTTGGATACGCACGAGTTCGCCGGTGAGGCTCACCATCCCCACGTCATGACCCGGCGAGGCATCCACGGTCACCAGATCGCCGGGCATCAATTGGATCCCCGTGGGATTGTTGTAGAACGATTTACGGGTGTTCTTGAAGCGGACCTCCACTGCAGCGAACGGCTGCTGGCCTCCGGGGATGGGAACACCGGCCAGCCAATCGAACACCCCGAGCTTATTGCAACCGCTGTCACTGCAGAAGCCGTTGCTCTTGCACCCGGCCGGCTTGCCATCGGCCCCACTACTGCATCCTGCGCACGCCATATCCTTATCCGCTCACCCGATCTGGTCCACGGGCAAGGTGCGAAGATAGTCGGGCAAGGTGCTGGGAGCAGGTTGGTCAGCGTCCCTTCCGAAGGAAGCCCATCATCCTGTAACTCATGTCCATGAACAGCAACTTTGGATTGGCGTTGCGCTCTACATGCACATGGGCCAGTTCCAACTCGGATCGGATGCCCTCCGCGTTCCGTTCGTTCAACAATGAACTGAACTTCTGCACGAACTCATCTTCCTGTCCGAAGGTGCGAACGAGTTCCGGCACCTGTTGCCAGTTCAACACACATTGCCTGATCAGGTAAAGGCCGTAGCGCAACAAGGCCTTCTGCTTTTCACGTCCCATTTTCTGAAAGCCTTCAGCGAATTCGGCAGCATCCGCGATGCGCGCCCCGAAACAGACGCGGAGCCAGTCCCGGAAGAAGATGAACAATTCCTCCTCCCCTTTCTCCGCCATATCAACGGCTTCCAGCAGGTCCCCCTCACTGCGCAGGGATAGGGTCAGGGCCTCATCCTCCTTCAGTTCGGGGAATCGCTCCCGAAGTACTTCGGACACCTCACCCGGCCGAAGTGCGGGGATCTTCACCAATTGCGCACGGCTCAGAATGGTCGCCAGTAACTGTTCGGAATCGTTGCTTACCAATAGAAAAACCGTGTTCGGTTCCGGTTCTTCAAGAACCTTCAGGATCTTGTTGGAAGCTGCCGTATCCATCAGTTCGGGCAACCAGATCAACATCACCTTGTAGCCTCCTCGGAAGGACCTCAGCGAAAGCCTACCCTGGATCTCCTGCGCAATGTCCACGCCCATGCGCAACTGCTTGTTCTCGGTATCCAGGTATTCCCGCCATAGATCCAGGTCCACATAGGGCTCGCTCAGTACTGCCTTTCTCCATTGGGGCAGGTAGTGGTCACAGGTCTTGGGCTTCTTCTCGGCAAAGAAAATGGGGAACGCCAGGTGCAGATCCGGGTGCTCCAGCTTCTGAAGCTGTGAACAGGAAGGACAACGCCCACAGGAGTCGGTCACTTCCGGTGCCTCACAAAGCAGGTACTGAGCATAGGCCAGTGCCAGGGGTAGGTTCCCACTGCCCCGTGGACCCATGAACAGTTGCGCGTGGGCCACCCGGCTCTCACGGATGTTGCCGATCAGCTTGGCCTTCAACACGGCATGTCCGATGACCTTCGCGAAGAGCATGGGCGCTAAGGTACCTTCGCGGTGTGATCAGGATCGCTGTTCTCGCTTCCGGCTCGGGCTCCAATGCCCAGCGCTTGATGGAGCATTTTTCCGGGCACGGATCCACTGAGATCGCCCTGTTGGGATGCGACCGTGCCGATGCCGGTGTGCTTCAGCGCGCATGGGACATGGGCATTCCAAGCTTCCTGTTCAATGGTGCCCAGCTCAAGGATGGTACGGTACTCCGTGAGTTGAGGGGCCTTGGGGTCGACCTTGTCGTGTTGGCGGGTTTTCTGCGCCTCATACCCAAGGAGATGATCGCCGCCTATCCGGAGCGCATCGTGAACATCCATCCAGCGCTGCTTCCGGATTTCGGGGGCAAAGGCATGCACGGGATCCATGTGCATAAGGCGGTGCTCCTGTCCGGTGCAACCAAAAGCGGGATCACCATTCATTACGTGAACGAGCAATATGATGAGGGAAGACATCTCTTCCAAGCCCGATGCCCGGTGCTGCCTGACGACACCATAGAAAGTCTGGCTCGGCGGGTCCTTTCCTTGGAGCATGAGCATTACCCGAGAGTGGTCGAGGATCTCGTGATTCGACTGGAGAAGGGTGAACGAACCGTTTGACCTCCATCTCTTGACATCCATACTGGAATTATAACGCTATGTTCAACTATTTCGACCCCACCCAGATCGGCAAGGCCTTCCTGGTCCTCTTC
>JAHEFL010000349.1 GCA_024640205.1 Flavobacteriales bacterium
AAGGGATGGTACAGGCGGATGTGAGGCTGATCAGAAGATCAGATGATGGTGCCCTGATTTTCTGATCTTCCGATCATCTAATTATCTGATCTCTCCAAGAAGCTGCCGTCCACGATCAACAATTTGGCCGTGCCATTGGTGGTGCTAATGCGGTGTGAGCTGAGACCATCACTTACCAGGAAGCTCATTCCGGCGCGCATCACAGTGGATCCGCCATTCTGCAATTCGTTGACGAACTCCCCCTCCAGAACGAATACGAAGTGCCCTACTTCGCACCAGTGATCGAGCAGAAAGCCAGCGGACAATTCCATGATCCGGATCCGCAGTACCTCGCCCTCAATGGCAGGATCACCACATTGGATCTTGCGCACATGCGCCAGGCCCGTTATGCCGGGTACTTCCTCGGCCTGCAACTCGGTCCAGTCCGTTAGTTGAAAGGGGATCTTCAAACTCATGTTCCTAATGTTCTTGCAAGTGCGATCACGTGCCCATCGGGGTCTGCGAAGTATCCCACGCGATGGCCCCAGTCACGGTCTTTGGCGGGATCGACGATCACCAACCCGCAACGGGTCGCTCGCTCCAGCATGGGGTCCAGGTCCTCTGCTAACAGGTATAATTCGCAGCGGGGCACTCCATTACCTGATCCCGGAAGGGGCAGGGGCGGTGCAATGATGCGGGCTATCCCATCCTCTGGCATCAAGCCCAATTTGCAGCCCTCCAGTTGGAATTCGACCATGCCATCGACATCCAGCACGGGGTCCCGATCAAGCAATGCCGCGTACAGGTCCCGGCTTCGTTGTAGATCGGACACATAAAGAATGAATTCAATGGTCATGCTCGACGTGTTGTGGTAAGATAGGTTCTGCGACCGATGACCTGAGTATGTGGGCGATACCTTCGCGCAATGTCCAACGGACGTCGATGGCCCTTCCTGGTATTGAGCGTGGCCGTGGTGCTTCTTTTTCTGACGCATCTGGTAACGGGGATGGTGCCGATCCCGGTAAGTAAGGTCATCTCCGCATTGTTGGGTGAGGAGGGGAGTGGTACAGGGCATGCATTGATCGTGCGGGAGGTGCGACTGCCACAAGCCATCACGGCATTGCTCGCTGGGGCCGGCCTTGCGGCCAGTGGCTTGCTTATGCAAACCCTCTTCAGGAATCCCTTGGCCGGTCCATCTGTACTGGGTCTCAGCTCCGGCGCCAGCTTGGGAGTGGCTTTGCTTCTGCTGGCGCAGCCGCTATGGCAGTTCATTCCTGTGCCGCGCGATGGCGCTTTGATCATCGGTGCCTTGATCGGGTCCATGGCGGTCCTGATGCTTATCCTGCTGGCGGATAAACGCGTTGGGGACGGGGTAACCCTATTAATCGTAGGTCTCATGGTGGGATATCTCTGCTCGGCCGTCATCAGCATCCTTCAAGTGGCCAGCCCGGCAGCTGCCTTGAAAGGTTTCGTACTGTGGGGCATGGGAACTTTCGCCGGAGTCACGAATGATCGACTTCCTTACCTCGTGGTACCCAGCGTGCTTGGCATTCTGTCCGCTCTGATGATGATCAAACCATTGAACGCGATCCTGCTCGGTGAGGAACAGGCTGCCACATTAGGCGTTCCGTTGGCCGGCACACGGCGAAAGATCATGTGGATCACCGGGGTCCTTGCTGGTGTGATCACCGCGTTCTGTGGCCCGATCGCATTCCTTGGATTGGCGACGCCGCACGTGGCTCGAGGACTTTTCCGGACCGCGGACCATGCACGATTGTTGCCTGCGACGATCCTCTGCGGCGCTTTGTTGGCGCTCGTTTGTGACCTATTGGCACGCCTTCCAGGAGCGGGCGTTGCACTGCCATTGAATGCCATCACCTCGTTATTGGGTGCACCGGTGGTGGCATGGGTGCTCTTGCGCGGAAAACGATGGAACCACTCGTCATGAAGGCGTTGATCCGAACAGATGGCCTGTCGGTGGGGCATGGCGGTAAGTGTCTGGTCCAGGGCATCGATCTGGAATTGCGAGGTGGGGAGTTGACGACGCTTATCGGCGTGAATGGCAGTGGAAAGTCAACCTTGCTCCGTGTGTTGGCCGGGCTACGTTCAGGGCTTGGTGGCACGGTCCGGTTGGATGGCAGGCCAATACTGGAATATGATCCGAGCGTGCGTGCGCGCCATATCGCGATGGTACGTGCCGGTGGACCCCGACCTGGTTTTACAACAGTGCGTGAACTGGTGTCCATGGGGCGCTATCCTTGGACAGGGCGTTTTGGCCGGTCCACAGAACGGGACAAGGCCATCGTTCAGGAAGCGATCGAACGGATGGGTATCATCGAACTGGCCCCGCGTATGGTGGATACATTGAGCGATGGCGAATACCAGAAGGTGAGCATTGCCAGGGCATTGGCACAGGACACGCCCTTGCTCTTATTGGATGAACCCACGGCGTTCCTGGATCTGGTGAGCCGTGTTCAGGTGATGCGTTCAATGGGAATTATTGCACGCGAGATGGGTAAGGCGGTCATGCTCTCCACCCATGATCTGCGAACAGCATTGGACATGGCGGACCGCCTGGCACTCATCCACGATGGCGGGATATGGAGCGGAACGCCGGCGGAGGCAAGGTCCGGTACGGCGCTTTCGGTCGCGTTTTCCGGACAAGGACTGGTATTCGATCCAGCGACCGGGGAATTGCGTTAAAACCAAGAACCCCCGATGGTTCGGAGGTTCTTGTCACAGGCGGCATGTCGACCGCTTTCCTATAGTTCACTTCTTCAGCGAATCCCGGATCTCCATCAACAGCTTGTCGGTGCTGCTGGGTGGAGGAGGAGCCGCAGGTGCTGCCTCTTCCTTCTTCTTCAGGTTATTCATGGCCTTTACGACCATGAAGATCGCGAACGCAATGATGATGAAATCGACCACGGTATTGATGAACATGCCATAGTTCAGCATCACAGCGGGGGTCACCACTTCGCCGGCGTCCATCACGGCCGGTCGCAGTTCCAACGCGAGTTTCTTGAAGTCCACCCCACCAAGCAACATTCCGATGGGAGGCATCAGGACGTCCCCGACGAAAGAGGATACGATCTTGCCGAATGCACCGCCGATGACGATACCTACGGCCATGTCGACCACGTTCCCCTTCATGGCGAACGCTTTGAATTCACTCATCATTCCCATCGTAATT
>JAHEFL010000350.1 GCA_024640205.1 Flavobacteriales bacterium
GTGCTTCCTTTCCTCTTATTGATGCTGGTCCCATACAATACGGGACAAGGGAACGGAACACCGACCTATGCCACTTGGAGCTTCGGGGTAAGCCTCGCCACGAGCGCTCATAGCCAGTTATACAGCCTGTTCCTGGTGCAGGAATATCAGATGGAAGTGATCCGGACCGAACCCATCGGCACGGAACAGTTCCTTATGCAGGCCCAAGGGTTCATCGAAAGCAAGGCGAACCCCAAGGCGGAGAACCTGTTCCTGAAGTACCGGGTATTGGAATGTCTCAATCCGGTCGACACCTTGTTGCCGCTGCATTACTGCGGTGTTTTCGATCGACTTTGGAAGTTGAGGTTCTGGGAATATCCGTTCAAAGTGCAGCAAGGAGTGGAGGCTGGAAGAGGCTGGGCCGAGAACCGTGAAGCGCCCTCTCAGCGCCAGATGCTCCTCCTTACCGAATTCGGCATCGATCATCTCACGGGTCTGAGTTACGGTGATCGGGCTTTCGCCTTGTTGAAGGCCATGAGCGATAGTGCCTGGATAGATAACTACCGGAAGGGCTATTGATAGCAACGGACCTGGCATGAAGGACACCCCGTTGGAAATGCTGAGCGGAATTCGTTCAGGTGACCGTGTCACCTTGGGGAGGGCCATCACGCTCATCGAAAGTCGCCGCCCATCGGATCGCACCAGGGCGCGTGAGCTCATTGAGGCGTGTATGGATCAGCATCGCAATGGTCTGCGGATCGGCGTAACCGGTATTCCTGGCGTCGGAAAAAGCACGTTCATCGACGCATTCGGCATGGCGCTCATGGGCAATGGACACCGCGTCGCAGTGCTGGCGGTGGACCCCAGCAGTGAACGGACCGGTGGCAGCATACTGGGGGATAAGACCCGGATGGAAAAGCTCGCGCAACAGGAGGATGCTTTCATCAGGCCCACTCCTACAGGAGGTACGCTCGGTGGAGTGGCACAGCGCACACGGGAGTCGATCGCGCTTTGTGAGGCGGCCGGATTCGACCGCGTGATCGTGGAAACCGTGGGTATCGGACAAAGCGAGTTGCAGGTTGACCGCGTGACCGACATCAATGTGCTGCTGATGATCGCAGGTGCCGGTGATGAACTTCAAGGCATCAAAAGAGGGATCATGGAATCCGCCGATATCATCGCTTTGAACAAGGCCGACGGCGATGGAGCGGTGAAGGCGGAAGCAGCCATGCGGGATCTTCGTAATGCCATCTCACTGCTGCCGCCGAGGGACAGTGGTCGCTCGCCCGAGGTCATGCTCACCAGCGGGCTTACCGGGCTGGGGATCGATGCATTGATCGAACGAGTTCATTCCATGGACGAGCAGGACCGAGCCTCGGGACGGCACCAGCGAAGACGGAACGACCAACTCTTGCACTGGCTCCACCAGGCCACCCAGGATGCCTTGCTCGATCGGTTGCGCACAGATCCCCACGTATTGGCCATGATGGATGAAATGGAGCGCGCCGTGACCAATGGCTCCATGGGCCCATTGAAGGCCGCAGAACGCATTGCCGACCTCCTTAGAACAGGCGACGCACCTCTTCCTTGATGGCGATCATCGCCTCTTGCGAAGGCGTGTGCGAGAGTTTGGACACATTCTCGAAAATCCGCCGGCTCAACTCGGTCCCTTGTTGCACATCCCCGGTCTGTTCGTAGCTCAGATTGATCAACCGGATCGTCTCCTCCTTGGCTTGTTTGATCTTGGACCAAGCTTTATCACCCACGTAGATCTGTTGCGTCACGTTATGCTCGAATTCCTCCCTGATCGTAGCCACGAGCTCACTATGCAACGCGCGCGATGTCATGTTGCTCTTGTGCACTCGCATGACCAAGGGCCCGGGCGCAATGCGCTCCAGGAACAGTGAGAAACGCTCGTAGGCCTGCAGTCTCAGCGGTAGCGTTTGCCTCTTATCGTCCTGACGAAGGGTATTGATCCGTTCCGAGGAACGGACATTCGTCATCTGCTTGATCAGATGGTAGGCCGTGAGGAACACCACCACCGAAGGCAGCAAGGCGATGAGTATCTGGACCAGGGGCTCGTTCATGATGAGCACAAAGGTGTGAACGATGTTCGGTATGTCATGCGATCGGCCCACCGGCCACTTCGTCCATGCTGAATAGCTTTGCGCCCTTCGATGGCCCGCGACGTGTTCGTACCATCGCAGTACCAGCGACCATGCATTTGAGCCCCACTGTTATGGCAATGGCCGAATCGGCCACCCTCATGATGTCCCGCAGAAGCCGTGAGCTGCGAGCCGAAGGACGGGACATCATCGACCTCAGCCTCGGCGAACCGGACCATGAACCGCCTGCGTTCGCGTTGGAAGCAGCAGCGGAAGCCCTGCGCGGCCCCTGGCATAAATATCCTCCGGTTAACGGCTATCCCGATGTAAGGGAAGCCATCGCTACCAAATTCCAGCGGGATAACGGCCTGACCTATGCCCCGGACCAGATCGTAGTGAGCACGGGGGCCAAACAGGCCTTGATGAACACCATCATGTCCCTTGCTGGTCCTGGTGATGAGGTGGTGATCCCCGCTCCCTATTGGGTAAGCTATGCGGAACAGGTGCGATTGGCCGGGGCCACTCCCGTGATCGTGCCATCCACCTTGGAAGAGGATTGGAAAGTGCCGGTGGAACGGATCGCGGCGGCCATCACGGAAAGGACGCGACTGTTGGTGTTCAGTTCGCCCTGCAATCCGAGCGGATCGGTGCTGACACGCACGGAGTTGGAAGCTTTGGCGGCGGTTGTCACCAAGCACAAGGATCTATACGTAATCGCCGATGAGATCTATGAACACATCGTCTTCGAAGGGGAGCATGTAAGCTTCGCCTCCATGCCCGGAATGCTCGATCGTACCATCACGGTGAATGGATTGAGTAAAGCATTCGCCCTTACCGGCTGGCGTCTGGGATACATCGGCGCTCCGCAGTGGATCGCGAAGGCATGTTCCAAGGTCCAGGGGCAATTCACCAGTGGGGCCAACGGAATAGCGCAACGCGTCGCAAAAGCGTGTGTGGAGGTGGACCCCGCAGTTCTGGCACCCATGCGGGAGGACTTCAGGCGTCGCCGGGACCTGGTGGTGGAAGCCCTGAAGCAGATCCCAGGCTGGCGTTGCAATGTGCCTGACGGTGCGTTCTACCTGAT
>JAHEFL010000351.1 GCA_024640205.1 Flavobacteriales bacterium
CGCACCTGTTCCATATTCCCTGTATCCTCTATGGCAAGCACCTTAGCTCCCAGGAAAGGGGCAGCATGTGCGCCATAGATCGTTCCATGGCCGATGATCAGATCAGGCTTGAATTTCAATCCGGTCTTGATCATCTGCACGTCATAACGAAGCAGTCCCCAAAGCTTTCCGATGAGCGTTCGGTAATGCTTACCGAAACAGATATGGTCGAACCCCTCCTTTCGGACCAACTCGGTCTCGAATTCTTTTTCCCGGAGAGTGAACAGGACCTGTACCCCATCCGCAATGAGGAGTCGGGCCAGGTTCTTGAACAAGTGCACGTGGCCGGGATGGCCGATATCGAATAAAACTCGGAACACGGTCGATCGATCTTTCAACTTGTTCTGGTTTTGATCCGATTCAGTTGGTGAACCATCCTCAGGCCTTGTACTCCCAAATGATACAGCTTCCTATCGAGTATCTTCTCATACCTGCCAAAGGCTACCTCATCGCCTCCAAAGCGCGCCTTGAACTCATGAACCCCGTAGCCTTGACCCGGTTTACCGCCTCCCATGAAGTCGAACATCTCAAAACCGTTCCGAACCCCATGTTCGATCTGCGCCCATGTTGCCAGGACGCTGGCATGCACTCCCTTTATCGAGTTGTCCCCACAGACATACCATTGATAAATGATCCTTCCTTGGTAAACAGGACCCGCGCTCCCTCCGATGACCTTGCCATTGAAACGGACCACGAACACCTTACCTGACGGGGAAGTATGGAACCGCTTAAAAAGCTCGAAGCTCGGAAGTGGTTTGCCCACCTTCGTTCGATACAGATCGGCCAGCAGGTCGTACAGTTCGCGAACTTCCTCATCGGACCGTGCTTCCCCATATTCCGCTCCGGCTGAAACGCTACTTCGTATCTGCCTGCGTCGGTTCCCGCTCATTCGCTTCATTGCTTCCTCTTCCGTTCCAAGCGGGAGCAGGAAATTCAAGTGCGGGTTGAACGTGAAGCCATGATCCAGGAAAGCCTTCCTGTATGGTTCCATGTCGAAGTAGTTCCTGAACTCCACATAGATGGCTTTGCTTTGGGCTTCCTTCAGCATCGCGGAGATCAAAGCAGATGCCGCTTGCGGGTCGCCCATAGGGCCTCCCCATACGATCATCCGCCTGGACATCCAGGACTTGACCATCCCTCCATCCCTTTGATGAACAGCAAGCAAGGAGCCAAGAATAGATCCATCCGTGGACCGGGCAATGAACAGGACCGGGTTATAGCCTTTAATAGGATGGATGAACTCCAGGAATTGTGGGCTCTGAAAAAAGTGACATTGCTCCAAGCTGCCCAGATAAGCCTCCAATGTTTTATCCAAGCCGCTCGCGGCAAGCTCCTCAATACTCGTTGATCGTTCTATTCTCATATCCCTTGTGCCCTTGTACTTGCAGACCCATGTTCTGGAACCTGCGCAACCTTATTCACCAAGCGTGAGATCCGTTGTTTACCCATGACAACACGGAACAGGGTCCAAACTCCGCTCACTTTCACGCTCAAGGCATCCAGGTCGCCCGAATCATCCACGCTCAATCGCTTCAAACGGAAAGGATCGGTCCCGGGTTCGTTAAACCCGTAATCCACTGTCAATGCCGCTATATAACCGGCCTCCCGGACCAGATCCAGATCGCGGGCGCAGTAATCGCCATTGGGGAATGCGAACGTGTTGACCCGAATGCCATGATGCTGCTCCAACAACTCCTTGGATGCAACTATTTCATTCCACGCTTCCTGATCCGTGCATGTAGGCAAACAGGGATGCAGGAGCCCATGTGATCCAAGGTCCACGACTTCCTTCATCATCCGGATCTCTTCGGCATTCAAGGCATGTCGGTCCTCGTATTCCTTCTCAGGGTCAAAACCCATGGACGCCAGTTGTGAAAGACGCTCCTTGTTAGGAAGCGATTTCAGGCTTTCCGCTCTTCCATGCACAGGTTCATGAAGGAACCAATAGTGGCGCTTCGTATCCAACAGACCGGCACAAAGAAAAATGGTAGGGCGCACGCCATGTTCACGGAACACTGGTACCAAGGCCGCATTGCCTTTGTGGCCATCATCAAGTGTGATGATCAAGGCTTTTGGAGGGGTTGGCCGACCGGAGAGGAAGTCATCCAACGTGATGATGGTGTAGCGTTCCTTGAGGTATTCCAGGATCCGATCCATGGCCTCCGGACCCGGATCATGGAACATGATGATGCGCACACCTTTCCGGAACAGGACCTCGCGGAACAGGAATGGGAGGCCACTGTACCGTAGCAGCTTATAGGACATGCGCACCGGCTTCATCTCAGTCCACGAAGTGTTGGTACCATTTCTCCAGGTGGATCAATTTCCAGATCTCCCTTGAATTATCCGATCGCCGCTGCAGATGTGCGTCATACATCTTGCGCACCTGCTCCACATCCACCGTACCACGTGATGCGAACCGGGTCGATCCGATCATGTCCATGATATAGGTATGGAACAGGGGTGTCCTGAACCATTCCGCTTCTGGTGTTTCGAAGCCCACTTTGTCTCGCCGCACGCGGATAGGCTCTGGAACAATGTCCTTCATGGCCTCACGCAAGATGGATTTGGTCATTCCCTTATGGATGAAGTGCTCATCCGAAAGCGGGATCGTTCGTTCGACGAGCCTGTGGTCAAGGAAGGGTACACGGGCCTCGATGGAGAAGCGCATGGAACTTCTATCCTCCCATTTCAGCAGATGTTCCAGCTTGTACTCGAAATGATCCAGAAGAGCATCCCGCATGCTACCTGAGCCATATAGTTGCTCCGTGATATCACCGGCACCTGCCGCCTGTGCACACTGGTAGTCCTTATCGATGTAACCCTTCTCCATCACACGCGAACGGGAACGCAGCGCGGCCGGAAGCATGAAGAAGGCCATTGACCGGAACCCATAGGTGGATCCATGGAGGTCGTGATAATGGCGCATCTCGGAGGTCAATCGCCCCCATTGCCCCCGCAGGAGCAACTGCTTGAAAAAGTACCCGAAGAAGTAATGGTACCCTCCCAAGGTTTCATCGGCACCCTGCCCGTCCAGTGTCACCGTTACATGCTCCTTGGCCAGTTTCATTACACGATACTGGGCGTACGTGGAAGTACTGGGTACGGGCTCCAATTGGGCAC
>JAHEFL010000352.1 GCA_024640205.1 Flavobacteriales bacterium
TCACGTTGCCAGCCGCATCATAACTCCAGGTCCGTCGAATGGTGCGCGGACTGGCCAGATCGGGTTGTTCGATCCGCTCACTGAGGCGTCCCTTTTCATCATAGCTGAAGCTGACCCGCGAACGACGTGAATTCACCAGGTAACGATCTTCGATGGATCGCAGATACCCCATCCTGTCGCTGGAATGGATCTCTTCCCGATAGGGTAGCCCCAAGCTGTTCACATGGATGCGCTTCCAAACCGTGTCATTAACGGTCTCATACCGGAAATGCTCATCGCTTATCTCGGTAACAGTTCCGGGCTTCAACTGGTACCGGTCGGTGCCCAGGTTCTCGATCCGGCTATAGGTCTCACGCACGGGACGGCCCTTTTCGTCGCTTTCGATCTCATAGGCAAAATAGCCGCTCAGGTCATTGCGCAAGCGGCGAGCGATGGCGCCGGATCCATCGAATTCAAAGCTCACCGAGGCTGTGTCGTTGCCGCTTCCCGGCCTGCCATAGCTATGGTTGGCGTAGATGGTCCTCCCCTGTGCGTCGAATCGGTAGAGGTGGTTCTCGCTCCGCGGGCGCATCGGCTCGTTGTCCCGCTTCACGAACAGCTCGCCCTTGATCATGGTGACCCCGTTCCGCGCTATAAATTGGGGGTTGAAGTGCAGTTCACCGGGATCCTGGGATCCGGGCAGCACGAGCAGGATCTGGCCCGTGACCGACAAGGTCAGGGTGATGGTCGGGAGGAGGATCAGGCGTTTCATGGCAGCTGTGCGATCGCTTCTTCCACGGTGGGGACAGGCAGGCGACAGGACTTCTCCACGCACACAAAGATCGTGCTGGACGGCAGGAATTTGTCCTTCAATAACGGCAAAGTGCCCGTTCTGGTGCCTCCGAGGAAGAGTTGGTTAGGTAGGTAATGGGCACTGAAGGCCCGCCGCAGCCGGAGCGCATCGGTACCCGTAATGGCGATCTCCGGCAACGGATAGGTCCGCTCCAGGAGGAGTTGTGCCCAGTTGGAATGACCGGATGGATAGTCCGCCATCCCTTCCGCCACCCGTTCGAGCAGCCCTGCAGAGATCGCCAGATAGCGGTCGTCATCCAGGAGCGTTCCCAGCGTGAACAGGACGCGAGCCATGCTGGAGTTGGAAGCAGGGATCACGTTGTCCATCATTTCGCGGGGGCGGGTGATCAATGGCGGATCTTGGTCACTATTGAAATAGAAGGTCCCGCTCGCCTCGTCAAGGAAGTGTCGGATGGCATGCTCTGCCAAGGCACCTGCCTCGGTGATCCATCGTTCATCGAAGGTGACCTGGTACAAGGCGATCAGCGCCTCGATCGTGAAGCAGTAGTCTTCCAGATAGCCGTTTATCGAGGCCTTGCTTTCTTCACCTGAAGCCCCGCCAGCATGATAATTGTGCCATAGACCACCGTTGCTTCGGCGACAACGGGAAAGCAGATGTTCCATGTTCCGCGTGGCAGCCTGCAGCCATTTCTCCTGGCCGAAAACATCGTAGGCATCGCAATATCCCTTCACCATCAGGGCGTTCCAACTGGTCAGGGCTTTCGTGTCCAAGCCGGGGCGCGTACGTTCCTCCCTGGCCTGCAATAGTTTGGTCCGGATGGCATCGATCCGTTGGTGGAGTTCCTCCTGTGCGATGCCGAATGCAGCGGCGAATTCCGGGTCACTCTCACGGCGCAACAGGATGTGGTTGCCATTCTCCCAAAGGCCGTACTTGTTCACATTGAAATAGGCAGCTGCCAGATCGTACTCCGCACCCAGCACCGCCATCATTTCCTCCTTGGTCCATACGTAGTATTTGCCTTCCTCTCCATCACTGTCGGCGTCCAGGGCGCTGTGGAATTCACCATCCGCCCCGGTCATTTCCCGTGAGATGAAGGCCAGCGTCCGTTCCACGGTCTCCTTGTAAAGCGGCTTCTTGAACGCCTGGTAGGCCCTGCTGTAGAGGGATACCAGTTGTGCGTTGTCGTACAACATTTTCTCGAAATGTGGGACCTTCCAAAGAACATCGGTGCTGTATCTGGAGAAGCCTCCACCCACCTGGTCATGGATACCCCCGAGAGCCATTTTGTCCAAGGTCCGTTCCACATGCTCACGCAGGTCCTGATCGCTGGTAAGGAAAGCATACCGTAGGAGGAATTCATAATTGTTGGGCATCGGGAATTTCGGGGCCTTGTCAGGCCCACCGTGCACTCGATCGAATTGAGGCTCCCATTTGGCCAGGAAGGTGTCCAACAGGGCCTTGTCGATCGCTTCCGGTTCCGCTACGGTCTGGATCAGGGAGTGCGATACCACTCCCTCGGTGAGCTTTTCCGCGTAGCCGATCACCCTCTCCGGTTCGGCCAGCCACTTGCCGTGGAGGTCCTTGAGGATGCCGGTCCACTGTTGTGGCGGATAATAGGTCCCCCCGAAAACGGGGCGACCGTCCGGGAGCGTAAAGCAGTTCAAGGGCCAGCCGCCGCGTCCGCCCATGAGCTGCACTGCGGTCATGTACACCTGGTCCACATCGGGTCGCTCCTCACGATCCACCTTGATGCACACGAATCGCTCGTTCATTTCCCTGGCGATGGCTTCTTCCTCGAAGCACTCGTGTTCCATCACATGGCACCAGTGGCAGCTGCTGTAGCCGATGCTGACCAACACCAATTTGTTCTCAGCGCGTGCCTTGGCGAAGGCCTCCTCACCCCAGGGATACCAATCCACCGGGTTGTGGGCATGTTGGAGCAGGTAGGGACTGCTCTCTTGTGCCAATCGATTGGTATGGATCTGCATCCGGTCCGTGGTCGCCTTTTCGGGAGCTTGGTCGTCACGCGCAGAACATCCTTCCTTTGCCATGGCCAACCCGAAAACGAGGGTGACCATCACGGGGAAGAACGAGGACATGACACCGCAAAGGAACAGGACATTGATACCGTTCGGCGGACCGGATCGGCGCCAACATCAACAGCCTCCGGTGGAGGGCATGGCAAAGGAGCAGAAGTGGCCAGGCACCACCATGGTGACAGGTATACTGATCCTGGTGGCGTCCTTTTGGACCGTAGGTGAGCTCACATTGATCACATATGGGACTCTGTTCCGTTGGTTCGCGTTCTTCGCCTTTGCTGGAAATCTGGTCCCATATGGCGCAAGCGGGCTGAGGTTGG
>JAHEFL010000353.1 GCA_024640205.1 Flavobacteriales bacterium
CGGCCGGAGGACGTGGACCCCTTTGAGCCTGCCCGGGTGGCCCGCAGCGTGGAGTTGATGGGCGTGAAGCATTGCGTGATCACGAGCGTGGACCGCGATGACCTGAAGGATGGCGGAAGCGATATCTGGGCGCGTACCATCCGGGCCATACGGCGTCGCTCCCCCAGCACGACCATGGAAACGCTGATCCCGGATTTTCAGGGAAAGTGGGACAACCTTGCCGTTGTTCTGGCGGAGCGGCCTGAGGTGCTTTCCCATAATCTGGAAACGGTCCGTCGCCTGACCAAGCAGGTGCGTGTGCAGGCCAAGTATGACCGGAGCCTGGAGGTCCTGCTGCGCAGCAGCAAGGAGGTGGACCGGACGAAGAGCGGTATCATGCTCGGTCTTGGTGAAACGGAGAAGGAAGTGGAAGAGGCGATGGACGACCTGCTGAGCGTGGGCGTGAAGATCCTGACGCTGGGCCAGTACCTGCAACCCACGAAAGCGCATCTGCCCGTGGCCGAGTTCATTCACCCCGATACGTTCGAACGCTTCAAGGCGATCGGGCTGGAGAAGGGCTTCCGCTATGTGGAGAGCGGTCCCTTGGTCCGGAGCAGTTACCATGCGGAGAAGCATTTGGTTTGATCGTGCGAATGGTCGTTGGTGAACAGCGATAGGAACGGCCCAAAGACCTTCACCTCTGACCAATAACCAGACACCTCGACCTCTATGCGCATAGCCATCAACGGTTTCGGTCGTATCGGCAGGGTCACCTCCCGTCTTTTGCGGCAACGCAAGGATGTGGAATTGGTGGCCGTGAACGACCTCACCGACAACCGCACGCTCGCCCATCTTTTCAAATACGACTCCGTACACGGCGTGTTCGTCGGGGATGTGGGCCATGGCCATGATCACCTGGACCTGGGTGGTGTGAAGGTGAAGGCGTTTGCCGAGAAGGATCCGTCCAAGCTCCCGTGGAAGGAACTTGGTATCGATGTGGTGATCGAAAGCACGGGGCACTTTCTTACACGGGATCTGGCCTCCGGTCATTTGAAGGCCGGCGCGCGGAGGGTGGTGCTCTCGGCACCGGCCAAGGAACAGGGCATCAAGACGGTGGTGCTGGGGGTGAACGACCATTTGCTCGATGGCACTGAGGAAATCGTGAGTAACGCCTCCTGTACCACGAATTGCGCCGCTCCGATGATCCAAGTGATCAATGAGTTCTGTGGCATCGAGGACGGCTTCATCACCACCATCCATAGTTACACCGGGGACCAGCGTTTGCATGATGCGCCTCACAAGGATCTACGCAGGGCACGGGCCGCTGCGGTGAGCATGGTACCTACCACCACCGGTGCGGCCAAGGCGATCACGCGCATTTTCCCAGAGCTCGATGGTCGCTTGGGTGGATGTGGTGTTCGCGTCCCGGTACCCGATGGCTCGATCACCGACATCACGGTGCGGGTGAAAGAGTTGCATGATGCCGAGGCGATCAACGCACGGTTCAAGGAAATGGCCTCCGGGAAGCTGAAGGGCATCCTGCGTTACACCGAGGACCCGATCGTGAGCGTGGACATCGTGGGCGATCCCCATAGCTGCATCTTCGACGCACAACTGACGAGCGTGGTGGGCAACATGGTGAAGATCATGGGCTGGTACGACAACGAATACGGCTATAGCTCGCGCTTGGTGGATCTGGTGGAGAAGCTGCACGCTCTCCGGCAATGAACCACAGGGTTGGCGCGTGACTATCCGGCCATTGGAGCAGCAGGCCCACCGGTCAGCCTCACGTCCTTAGCCAGTGGGCCATCACCAGCGCGCTTCATGAGTTTCAGCTCCTGACCATCGAAGCTTGCGTAGGTGAACCAGGTGATCCAATCGCCGATGTTGACGTAGCGGCTTCCTTCCTTCACCTCCATATCGACGGGCAGATGCCGGTGCCCGAATATCATGAAGTCGTATTGCGCCTTCGCCAATTCATCCTTGCAATATTGCACCAGCCATTCCTTGTCCGGACCCAGCCACTTTCGGTCGTTCTCGTAGCTCTTCTTGCGGCTCCGTCCGCTCAGCGCATCACCGAGCCAAAGCCCGAAGTTGGGATGAAGCCGGGCGAACAACCATTGACAGACCTTGTTCCGGAAGACGCTCTTGATGAACTTGTATCCGTGATCCCCAGGTCCGAGACCGTCGCCGTGCCCGATCAGGAATCGCTTCCCGTTCCATTCGCGCACCACAGGCTCGCGGTGCAGGACAACGCCGGTCTCCTTAGGCACGTAATCGAAGATCCACATATCGTGGTTGCCGATGTACAGGTGGACCGGGATGCTCTTGTCCGTGAGCTCGGCCATTTTGCCCAGCAAGCGCACGTGGCCACGCGGCACGGCACGGCTGTACTCGAACCAGAAATCGAAGAGGTCGCCCAGCAGGTGGATCTCAGCGGCATCCTTGGCCGCTTCATCCAGAAAGGCCACGATCCTTTTCTCCCGGGCAAGGCTGCTTTCCGGATCAGGAACACCGAGATGGAAGTCGGATAGGAAATGGATCTTCTGGCCTTGCTTCATCCTTGAACGATGCGAAGGTGGCGAATTGATAGGACGCAAGGTTCCCGATCGGTCGTTCTCCTCATGGCTTCAAATTGCGCAAGGCCTTCGTAGGGTCAAGGCGCTCCAATGCGAACACGAAGCGGATGCGATCAGCGATACCACGGTCCAGCGCTTCCTCTTCATCTTGTATCCGGTCGCTGACGTAGAGCGGCACCCACACTTCCATTATGTCGCGGATAAGCTGCAGTCCGATACCGGCTTCGTAGTAGGATGCTGTACTTGTCGTGACCGTGGTCGTTCCACCCTGGGTCACCGAATTGGTGATGGGAACGAACCCGCCGCTGGCGAACAGCGATAAGGGAATGCCCACCGGGAGGTCGAACTCCGTGTTCAGCGAGGCGATCCACGTGTCACTTCCGCCTTGAAGGAAGGGTGTCTTGAACGCGCCTTGTTGCTTGGAGAATTGCTGTGCCGTGAAGCCATGGCTCGCGCCGCGTTCCAAATATGCTTGATCGAATAGCATGTCCTCCGGTCCCCAGGATAGTCCCCATGCCTGGAGGCTATTGCTTAAGCCGGGGTCCGTTGTAGAGAGGAATGTGCCGACGAAGGCCCGGACACGGAACTGG
>JAHEFL010000024.1 GCA_024640205.1 Flavobacteriales bacterium
GCCGGTCTCCTTATTGAACAGGCCGGGTGCATGCCATACCGTTGCGCTTCCGGATTCGGCAGGAGCATATCCCTTACCCTTCACCGTGACGGTATGCAGGATCTTGGGACCAGGGATGTCCCGCAGATCACGCAGGACCTTTACCAAATGGTCCACATCGTGGCCATCCACCGGACCGAAATAGCGGAAGTTCAGGCTCTCGAAGAGGTTGCTCTGTTTGAGCAATGCGCTCTTCACGGCATTCTCGACCTTTTGCGCAATGGCTTGGGCGTTGGGGCCGAACTTGCTGATCTTGCCCAGCAGGTTCCACACCTCATCCTTCACCTTGTTGTAGGTGTGGCTCGTGGCGATATCCGTCAGGTATTCCTTCAACGCACCCACGTTCGGATCGATGCTCATGCAGTTGTCATTGAGCACCACCAGCATGTCGATATTGGATCCGCCGGCATGGTTCAAGGCCTCGAAGGCCATGCCGGCCGTCATCGCCCCATCACCGATCACCGCCACACATTGCCTGTCCGTCTCTCCCTTCAACTTGCTGCCCATGGCCATACCGAGGGCTGCGCCTATGCTGGTACTGCTGTGACCAACGCCGAAGGTGTCATAATCGCTCTCAGAGCGCTTGGGGAAGCCGCTGATGCCCTTGTGGACACGATTGGTAGGGAACACCTCCCGTCGGCCGGTGAGGATCTTGTGGCCGTATGCTTGATGTCCGACGTCCCATACCAGCTGGTCGTAAGGGGTGTTGAACACATAATGCAATGCCACCGTCAACTCCACCACACCCAGGCTGGCACCAAAGTGTCCCCCTTTTACGCTGACCACGTCGATGATGTGATCCCTGAGCTCATGGCAGACGTCACCCAACCGATCCTCGCTCAACGCGCGGAGATCGGAAGGGATCTGGATCTTCTCCAGTAACGATTGCCCAGGGTGTTCCTTCATGGTCAACAGCGACGGAACAAATGTAGCGGCTATGGGGTTCAGCCTTGTGGACAGGAATACGCAATAGGTCGTGCTTCATTGTCCTGGCGTGAAAATGTGCATTGGAGAACATCTCGAACGAGGAGGATCAACCATGTCCTGCTCCCCGATCGAAGCGCTCGAATGTGGCACGCTCCAAGGCTTCCCGGTGCTCCGGTGCGGCGATCGAAATGAGTGCCGCTGCCCTTTGCTGCAGGTTCTTGCCGTAGAGGTACGCAACACCATGCTCGGTCACCAGATAGTGGACATGGGCCCTTGTAGTGACCACGCCGGCGCCCTGCTTCAGAAAAGGGACGATCTTACTTTCTCCATTTCGGGTGGTGGAACATAAGGCGATGATGGGTTTTCCTCCTGGGCTGAGGGCCGCGCCCCGGATGAAGTCCATTTGACCACCAACACCGCTGATCTGGTACATACCCACGCTATCGGCACAGACCTGGCCAGTAAGATCCACCTCAACGGCGCTGTTGACGGCCACCACTTTGGGATTCTCACGGATGACCTTGGTATCGTTCACATATTGCGCCTCCAGGAAAGCAAAGAACGGATTGTCGTCAACCATGTCGTACAAGCGACGATCCCCGAATGCGAAAGAGGTGACCACCTTGCCTCTGTGCTTCTTCTTCAAAGCGTTGGTGATCACACCTCTTTCCACCAGGTCGATGATCCCGTTGGAGAACATTTCGGTATGGACCCCCAGGTTCTTATGCCCTGTCAGGCCGCGTAGCACCGCATCCGGGATCGCCCCGATACCCAACTGTAACGTGGCACCGTCCTCCACCAGCGAGGCGATGTAATGCCCGATCCGTTCTTCCTTGGGACCGATGCTCCCCGAATGATCCACCTCCGGCAATGGGTCGTTCACCTCGACCAAAGCCGTGATCCGGGAAACATGGATCTGGCCATCGCCATGCGTACGGGGCATGTGCGGGTTCACTTGGGCGATAATGGTCCGTGCATTGCGCACGGCCGATCGGCCACATCCACGGACACTCCAAGGGAGCAGAACCCATGGCGATCGGGAGGGGAAACATGGACAAGGGCAACATCGATGGGCAGGACGCCACTATCGAAAAGCCGGGAGATCTCGCTCAGGAATACCGGTACGTAATCGCCGCGGGGACCATCCACGGCTGACCGCATGGACTCCGACACGAAGAGTGCGTTGATGAAGAAGCTCTTCAGTACTTGAGGCCTATCATAACCCAGGTCCCCGAAGGTGCTGATGCTGACCAGTTCAACATCCTTGAGCTCCGAGTGCCGGTCCAATAGCGCCGTCACCAAGCGCGTGGGCGTTGCAGCACTTCCCTGAATGAACACCCGGTCCCCGGAGCGGATCGACCGCACTGCCTCACCGGCCGACATCCATTGCTTCGGATCCATGTCACAAAGAAGAGCGATCCCACCGTGATGCTGGCTGAGTTTGCTCAGGAACGATCTACTACGACCGGCCTGCGTCCTCGAATTCCGTTTTCTATTTTCCTTGGATTTATTTTCCATGGTATATATTTGCACCCTGATGGACCGGGAACGATCATATCCGAGCGAGGAGTTGGCATCGCTCACTCATTCACCAAAACCATTCAACAACATGAAGAACATGGTCATACATCGCGGCCATGAGCGCGGAACAGCGGACCACGGTTGGCTGAAGGCGAACTTCTCGTTCAGCTTCGCCAATTGGTACGACCCGACCCGGATGCACTTCGGGGTCCTGCGTGTAATGAACGATGACATCATCGGTGCAGGCAAGGGATTCGGAACGCATCCTCATGACAATATGGAGATCATCACGATCCCGTTGGAGGGTGCTCTTCAGCATAAGGACAGCATGGGCAACACATCGGTGATAAGAGCGGGCGACATCCAGGTCATGAGTGCCGGCACCGGCATTCTCCATAGCGAATTCAACCCCGATCCGGACAGGGATGCGAACACCTTGCAGATCTGGCTGTTCCCGAGGGAGCGCCAGGTAACCCCGCGCTATCAGCAAATGACCATGGACCCCGCTCAGCGCGCGAACAGATTCCAACAGATCCTATCTCCCGATCCAGCCGATGATGGAGTATGGATCCATCAGGATGCTTGGTTCCTTATGGGCCGTTTCGATGCGGGCAAGTCCGCAGAGCACCGTATCCAACGAAAAGGGAATGGCATGTATGCCTTCGTGATCAAGGGATCGGCGATCGTCAATGGTGAGGACCTCAACGAACGAGATGCGATCGGTCTCTGGGACCAAAGCTCCGTGCAGGTGATAGCGGGAACGGAGGGCGCTGAGATCCTAATAATGGATATACCCATGTCGATATGAACACGATGAACGACGTTTTGAGCATAAAACAAGCCCGTACCCAGCATCCCATCCATTCGCTGCTGCGCGATCGATGGAGCGCGCGAGCGTTCAATGGTGAGCTGCTTTCCGAAGAGGAGTTGATGACCCTGTTCGAAGCGGCTTCCTGGGCTCCCAGTTCGATGAACGAACAGCCGTGGCGCTACCATTACGCGCACCGCGGGTCACCGGGCTTTGATCGTCTCTGGGACGCCCTGCTGCCCGGCAACCAGGCCTGGACCAGGAATGCGGCAGCACTTGTTGCCGTGGTAGGAAAGAAGCAGTTCGAACGGAACGGCGCTCCGAACGAAAGCTGGATGCACGACGCAGGAATGGCCAACGCCAACCTTCTCATACAAGCCACGAGCATGGGCATCCACGGCCATTTATTAGGGGGTTTCGAGCCAGGACCAGTGCATGAACTTCTCGGTCTCGACCTGGAGAACGAGGCGGTTGCATGTCTGCTGGCCTTAGGACGATTGGGGGAGATCGAACAATTGGAGGAGCCTTTCCGGAGCCGGGAGCTCGCTGGCAGGGAGCGTCGACCATTGACCTCAACGGTGAAACACATCACGAACGGATAACATGATAAACACTGAAAACCATGAGTACTGAAACTTTGAATACCACGAAATGGGCCATTGATCCCAGCCACAGCGAGATACAGTTCAAGGTGAAGCATCTGATGATCACCACGGTGACGGGGAACTTCTCCGAATTCGGTGCAGAGGTGGACCTTGCCGGGGATGACCTGGATGGGGCCGAGGTTACTTTTTGGGCACGAACATCCAGCGTGAGCACGGGGAGCGCCCAACGGGATGAGCATCTGCGCAGCCCGGACTTTTTCGATCACGAGAAGTACCCTCGCATCTCATTCAAGAGCACCGAAGTGCGGAAACAGGGCAGTAGCTGGAAGGTCATTGGTGAACTGACGATCAAGGACGTCACACGTCCTGTAACGCTTGATGCGAAATGGAACGGTATCATGACCGATCCCTGGGGCAACAAGAAGGCGGGGGTCGAGTTAAGCGGCTCGCTGGATCGTCGCGATTTCGGATTGAACTGGAATGCTGCGCTGGAAGCAGGAGGTGTGCTCGTAAGTGACGAGGTACGACTCCTATGCGAAGTACAGCTTTCGGAAAAAAGCTGATCGGACCTACGCACATGGAACGGGATCCGGCATCTTCCGGATCCCGTTCCTGTGCATTGCGGGGCGTGACACCCGTCATGCCGCACATCCCCGGGCCTTGACACCTTGGGACATGTCGCGAGCAAAGGACATCCGGACAGAGGAGATCACAGCGCTTAGAAAGTCGCTGAACGATCCGGGATCGGACAGGTTAGCAGCAATGCGTTCCATACTTGGACGACCGGTCCGTTCCACAAGAGCCTTAAGGGAATGGCACGACCTGCTGCTTTTCCTTCTGGCTTTTCCACGAAGCGCCAAGGAGCGCTGTCTTGCGGAAGATGAGCTGGAAAGGCTCTTGGAGCGGACCGAGCGAATGGTCAACTCCAGCGAACGGAGCGAGCATGCGCTCATCAATAGTGGCATCGCGGGAACATCCCTTCAGAGTTCGTTCTCCCTCGGCATCGTTCGATGGATGATCCAGCACTGGCCGGAAGACGTTCACATTTTCTCTGTGACACAGGATGTTGGGCTTTTCCGGGACGTCCTCCGCCAGGCAGTGCATCGAAGCGAATGTGAGGCACTGGACCAAGTGTTCTCGGATGGCGCGGAAATGGCCCGTTCAATTATTGGCCCCGACCAGAGCGCATCACGCTTCGTTTCGCTCTTGGATCGTATTGCTGTTCCAGAACGGGTCCGAAGCATGCTTTTTGATCAGCTCCAAGTGTACGTCAACGTGCATGGGCGTGCCAGAGGGCCCAACACATCGACCACGCGCGGTCAGGCCCATCCGGTGTACTTCCACAAAAGCGGATTGATGCGGAACGTGCAGATGGGAGCCATAGTCAGGCAAGCCGTGCCAGAAGCCATACACCAGGATCCGTCGCAACAGGAAGCGCTGATACACTCGGCCAGGAGCGTGCTCTGCAGCCTACAGCGGGAAACCGACCCCATAACGTATGCCGGACAGGTGGAGCTGTTCGACATGGGGCGCGGATACCGGATCGCGTTGTTCACCCTACGACCGGGACATAGGCTCCCATTCGAGAGCTATGTGGGTTTCATGGCCTTCAAGAACGGTTCGCCACTAGCCTACGGGGGTGCCTGGATATTCCCAGGCAGAAGCAAGGTCGGCATCAATGTTTTCCCCGCGTACCGCGGTGGAGAGTCAGCGTGGTTCTTTGCGCAACTCCTTCGCCTTTATTCCCAGCGTTACGAAGTAGAACGCTTTGAGGTGGAAAACTATCAGCTCGGACATGACAACCCGGACGGCCTTCGTTCGGGGGCTTATTGGTTCTATTACCGATGTGGTTTCAGGCCCGCGGATGAACCTACCGCCCGCATGGCGGAGAAGGAGTTCCAAGCCATGAAAGAACGCAAGGGTTATAAAGTCCCAATGAGGATCATGCGTCGCCTGGTCGCTGAAGGGATGGAATACGTGGTCGGTGTTTCGAGCGCCCCGGTCATTGACACCATGCAATTGACCCTTGCTATCCAACACCACATTGTACACTCCCATGGGGCGGACAGGAATAAGGCCATCAGAAGGGCCTTGAGGCGGCTGGCGGTTTCGATCCCAATAAAGGACCTCGCGCGATGGAAGAAGGAAGAACGCAGCGCATTGGAGGACTGGGCATTGCTCGTGGATGCCGCAGGCGGCACGAAGAGCTGGTCGCCGGCCAGCCGTAAGGCATTCATACCCTTGGTGAAAGCCAAAGCCGCTGGAACGGAGACCGAACACGCGCTGTTGTTGCGTGCGCACACTGATCTGCTCGAGGCGGCCCATAGGCTGGTAAATGCATACCAGGAAAACGTGTCCTAACGAACGCTGGACCTACTTGGTCCGCTCCACGGTCAGTTGTACCAGCCCGGCCAACGCGTTCCGCGGATCGTTCTCCGGGAAGGTGTTGAGCACGGCCAGGGCTTCGTCACGATAATGGAGCATCCGCTCATGCGCGTGAGCGATGCCCCCGGCCTCACTGACCAGTTCAAGCACGCGTGCCACGGCCCTGCTGTCCTGGCTATTGTTCTTCACGGTCCGCACCATCATACGACGATCCCTCGTGCTCACCTTCTGAAGCGCGTGGATCAGTGGCAGCGTCAATTTCTTTTCCTTGATGTCCAGCCCGCTCGGTTTGCCTGTTCCTTCCCCATTGCCGTAGTCGAAAAGGTCATCCTTGATCTGAAAAGCAAGGCCTGTCAACTCCCCGAACTTCCTCATCCGTTCCACCTCATCCGCAGGTCTGCCGGCCGCGCTCGCACCAGAAGCACAGCATGCGGCGATCAGACTGGCCGTCTTTTGCCTGATGATAGTGAAATAGACCTCCTCGCTGAAATTGAGGTCGCGTGTCCGTTCCAATTGGAGGAGTTCCCCTTCGCTCATCTCGCGAACGGCATGACTGACGATCCGAAGCAGCTCGAACTCCCCTTTATCAATTGCGAGCAACAGACCCCGACTGAGCAGATAGTCCCCAACGAGTACCGCGATCTTGTTCTTCCAGAGCGCATTGATGCTGAAGAATCCTCTTCTCAGGTGACTGTCGTCCACCACATCATCATGCACCAGGGTGGCCGTATGCAGGAGTTCGATGAGGCTGGCGGCAATGAAAGCGCTTTCGTTCACCGGCCCGAACTGCCGTGCGCTCAGTAGTGTGAACATCGGGCGCATCTGCTTCCCCTTCCGCTTCACGATATAGTGCATCACGCGGTCCAACAGTGCCGTACGGCTCCGCATCGCCTCCCGGAAGTGAGGCTCGAAGGCCTTCATCTCCGCCGCGATGGGGCGCTGGATCTCTTCGATCGTAGGCATGCGTGTTCCGCTGGACTTGCCTGTCCATGGACAAGCACCGCAAAGATCGCATACGTTGGGCGGGCATCCACTGTCCGTCCCTGGAGCATTTCCGCTGTTGGTGTGCGAAGGCCGCATAACTTCGCAGGGAATGCACTCCCGGTCACTCTTACTTCACGTCCTGATGGCGTGTTTGTTCATTGTCCTGGCACACCGGTCCGTGGCGCAGGAACCGAAGCCACGCGTGGTGCTCTACAAGGATCGGTTGGCTGCACAGTTCGATACCGTGGATGTGGTGAAACATGTGATCAAGGCGAACCCGCTCCTCTTCTTCCGGGGTGAGATCCCCATCTATTACGAACACGCCTTGTCACACAAGCTCAGCTTGGAGGTTGGCTTGGGAGTAACGCTCCGGGACTATCTGACCCTGACCTTCTCCGGTGACGATGCCGACGATTTCGGGGCCGGCACGGAGATCATCCCTCAGCTCAGTTACCACATCGCGGCCCGGTTCTATCTCGGTGAGGATCTGGAACCCCAAGGCTGGTACGTGCAACCGGAATTCGTTCACCTGGATTATGTAAAGGACATCCGCGGGCAAGCCCCCGATGGAACGTTCACCGACGACACCTATCGGGACCAGCGCACCTACGATGATTTGCGCCTTTTGGCAGGCTACCAAATGCTCAGCTGGAGCAGCAATTGGCTGTTCGATGTTTACGGCGGGGTCGGTTACCGATCGCGGAACATGAACAAGGTGGAGGAGCGTATCGATCTCACTTCGGGCATATACACCTACACGCTATCGGAGACCTCCGATAAGGTACCCGTGATCTACTTGGGCATCAAGATCGGGCTGGGCTTATGACCCGGTGACCCGGAACAGCACCGCGTGCGTCTTACTTCATCACCCGCTCGCCTTCCTTAAGCGCCGGCTTGTTCTTATTGGCAAGTTGCCCGCATGCGGCATCAATATCACGGCCCCGGCTACGGCGGATCCTGGCCACGATCCCCTTGCGGTCGAGATACTGCTGAAAGGCTTCCGCGTCCCGTGCATCCGTGCGACCGAACTCCCCATCGTCGATCGGATTGTATTCGATAAGGTTCACCTTGGCGTGCACATCACTGGCATAGCGCACCAACTCCTGTGCGTCATTCAGTGAATCATTGAAACCACGCAGGAGAATGTACTCGAAGGTGATATCCTTTCGCGTGGTCCGGGTGTAGTAGCGCAACGCATCCTTCAATTCCGCGAGCGTGTTCTGCTCATTGATGGGCATGATCCGATCGCGCTTCGCATCGTTCGCGGCATGCAGACTTAAGGCCAGATTGAAACGCGCTCCGTCATCCGCCAGTTTCCGGATCATCTTCGCTATACCGGCCGTGCTCACGGTGATCCGGCGCGGGCTCATACCCAGTCCATCCTCGGCCGAAATGCGCTCGGCACTTCGCATGGTGTTGGCGTAGTTGAGCAATGGTTCACCCATGCCCATGTACACGATGTTGGTCAACCCCTGCGCGTAATACTTGCGCGCCATCCCGTTCAGCAGGACCACCTGGTCCACGATCTCCCCGGCACTCAGGTTCCGAAGCCGCTTGAGTTTCCCGGTGGCGCAGAAGCTGCACGATAGGCTGCATCCGATCTGGCTGCTGATACAGGCCGTCAGCCGCTTGGGCGTGGGAATGAGCACCCCTTCCACGATATGTCCGTCATGGGTGCGGAAAGCACACTTCACTGTTCCATCGTCGCTGCGTTGCTCCTCGGCCAGCAACAATGGTCGCAGTACCGACCGCTCCGCCAAGTGAGAACGGAACGCCTTGGGAAGGTCGCTCATGTCATCCCAGGAATGGGCGCTCTTCATCCAAAGCCACTCCCACAACTGCCTGGCCCGATATGGTTTTTCACCCAACTCCTGCACCAGGTCCTTGATCTCATCAAGGGACAGGTCACGGATGTCCATAGGGCTGTTCGACATGGACGGCGAAGTTACGCCGTGGTGCCAGGAGCCCTGTCCAGCAAGGCTTCGGCAATGCGCATATCGACTTGATCGGTGATCTTGATGTTCACCTCATCCCCTTCAACCAGATGAACGATCGATCCTGCTCGCTCGATGAGCGATGCCTCATCCGTGAACGACGGATCATAGGGTAGTTCAAACGCCTTCCGAAGCACCTCGGTACGGAAACATTGGGGCGTTTGCACCAATCTGAACCCGTTACGGTCAATGGACCGACTACCGGACGGCGTCAATTCCCGAACGCTGGGTTTCACGGGTACCACGGGGGTCGCATTCCCATATTCCTGCGCCGCATCAAAACACCGTGCGATCAAGGCGGTGCTCACCAGTGGGCGCACGCCATCGTGGACCGCAACGATACCCTCGCCATGCACGGCAGCCAGACCGTTCCGAACGCTATGGTAGCGCTCCGCCCCACCAGCCACTATCTGATGCGGTGTCAGGTACCCATGTCCTATACATAGGCTCTTCCAGATCGGTATCTGCTCTTCCGGCAATACCAGCACGATCTCCATCTTCCCATCAAAGACATGGAAGGCATCGATCGTCCAACAAAGCAACGGCTTGCCATTCAAGAGCAGGAACTGCTTGGGTATCGCGGTTCCCATGCGCTTCCCGCGACCGCCTGCAACAATGATGGTCGAACGTTCCATGGTCACCAAAGTACAGGGTCATGGCAGGAAATGGAAAGGGTGCGGGAGGTTCCACCCATCGCACCCTTTCACTGAACCCATTCCCGCGACCCTCAGATCAGCAGCATGGCATCGCCATAGGAGAAGAAGCGGTACTTGTCCTTGATGGCCACCTTGTATGCTTCCCACACATGCTCATACCCTCCGAATGCCGCTACTTGCATCAGCAGCGTGCTTTCCGGCATATGGAAATTGGTGATCATGCTGTCCGGGATGCAGAAATCGTAAGGCGGGAAAATGAACTTGTTGGTCCAGCCATTGAAGGGCTTCATGTGGTTCTCCGTGCTCACGCTGCTCTCGATGGCACGCATGGTCGTGGTACCCACGGCACAAACACGTTTCTTATTGTCCTTCGCGTAGTTCACGATGTCGCACGCCTCCTTGGTGATGATGGCCTGCTCGGAATCCATTTTGTGTTTGGTCAGATCCTCCACCTCCACCGGACGGAAGCTCCCGAGACCCACATGCAGCGTCACCTCCGCGAAGTTCAGTCCCTTCAGTTCCATCCGCTTCATCAGTTCCCTGCTGAAGTGAAGCCCGGCCGTAGGAGCTGCCACGGCTCCTTCATGCTTCGCGTAGATGGTCTGGTAGCGCTCCGTATCGCTCTCTTCTGTTTCCCGCTTGATGTAGCGGGGAAGGGGGGTTTCACCGAGTTCCGTGATCGTCTGCTTGAACTCCTCATAGGTCCCATCGAACAGGAAACGCAGCGTGCGCCCACGGCTCGTGGTATTATCGATCACCTCGGCCACCAATTCATCGTCCTTGCCGAAGTACAGCTTGTTGCCGATCCTGATCTTCCGGGCCGGGTCCACGATCACGTCCCACAGAAGGCTGTCGCGGTTCAACTCGCGCAGCATGAACACCTCGATCTTGGCACCCGTCTTCTCCTTGTTACCCCACATGCGCGCAGGAAAGACCTTGGTGTTGTTCAGAATGAAGGTGTCGCCTTCATCAAAATAATCCAGGACATTCTTGAATTTCTTGTGTTCGATCCTGCCATCCTTGCGATGCAGGACCATCAACTTGCTGCCATCACGATCCTTCGTG
>JAHEFL010000354.1 GCA_024640205.1 Flavobacteriales bacterium
TGAGGTGAAAGTGCCGGTGATGTTCGGAAGTGACTATGAAGCGGCGCGGGAACTGTTCCAGCGGGTAACCCGCGAGGAAGCGGGTGGTCTCAGTGACAGCTCACAGCAAGCATGGAAAGCGATGGTGAGCAAGTACATGATCGAGGATGCCCGTACGGAGCCCTGGGTCACACTGGTCTTCAATGACAATTGGGTGGAGTTCACGCTGCGCTATGTGGTCATGTACAAACAGCGAAGGACGATCAAGGATGCGCTTTTCACGCGCTTGTTGAAGGAGATCGAAGCCACGAACGGGAAGATCCAACTGGCCTCCGCTACCTTCCATTTGGTGGAAGCGCCGACCTTGAAGGTCAAGCTCGAGAAGGAGGAGAACGGTTGACCGCCACGATCTTCGTCCGAAGGACCGCATGAAACGAAACCTCTTCCTTGCCCTCGGACCGATCAGTGCGATCACTCTGTTCTTCGCATTGCGGCACCTCGGCCCGGAACAGGCCGGCATGGCCGGTATCGTGGCCTGGATGGCGGTGTGGTGGATCAGTGAAGCCCTTCCACTGGCTGTCACTTCCTTGTTGCCATTGGTGTTGTTCCCGCTGCTGGGGATCGACAGCATGTCCGGTGCAGCGGCGAACTATGGTAAGGAGATCATCTACCTCTTTCTCGGCGGTTTCCTGCTGGCATTGGCCATCGAGCGCAGCGGCCTTCACCGTCGCATCGCGTTGCACATCGTGGCACGCGTAGGTGGCACGGGCCCGCGCTTGATCGGTGGCATGCTGCTCGCATGCGCGCTGTTGAGCATGTGGATGAACAGCACGAGCTGCGTGTTGGTGATGCTGCCCATCGCGCTGAGCCTGCTTGATGATGAGGAAGCACCCGCGGAACAGCGCCGATTGACCGTGCCACTGCTGTTGGCGGTCTCCTACGGGGCCACGATCGGGGGAATGGCGACACCGGTGGGTACCCCTCCGAATTTGGTCTTCCTGGAAGTGTGGAGGAACCGATGGCCGGATGAGGAAGCGATCGGTTTCGGGCAGTGGATGACCTTCGGCATACCCCTGGCGATGATCTATCTGGGCATCGCATGGTTCCTGCTCACCCGGCTCATCTTCCGGGTTCCCACCCAGCATCTGGTGGAGAAGGGCCGCGTGATCGAGCGCTTGCGAGAGTTGGGGAGGATGTCCAAGGATGAGGTGATGACCGGTGTGCTTTTCGCCTGCACGGCGATCCTCTGGATGACCGGTGACGGATTGCGTTTCTCGGAGAACCTGACCATCCCCGGCTGGCGGGAGATGCCCCGCCTCACGAATATCACGGACGGCGCCATCGCGATCAGCAGTGCGATCCTTCTTTTCCTGATCCCTTCACGGAGCAGGGATGACAAGGGTGCGACGCTCCTGGACTGGAACACGGCGGAGAAACAGGTTCCCTGGGGTGTGCTTCTCCTGTTCGGTGGTGGCTTCGCTATCGCCAGTGGCATCGATCGTTCCGGTCTGGCCATGACCATGGTCCGATCCCTGGAGCAATTCGGTGATCATCCTCCAGCGGTCCTTGTGGCAGGGATCGGTACGGTGGTGTGCCTGATGAGCGAGTTGGGAAGCAACACGGCCACCGCGAGCCTCACGCTTCCCATCCTAGCGGAGAGCAGTGCGGCCTGGGGCATGGACCCGAAAGCCTTGTTGATACCGGCTACGCTCGCGGCCACCCTCGGCTTTGCATTACCCGTGGCCTCACCGATGCAGGCCATTGTGTTCGGCAGCGGGCGCATCCGTGTGCGGGACATGGTACGCGTGGGTATCTGGATGGATCTGATCGGCATCGTACTCCTTACTTTATTCTTCGGGATATGGTGAAACGAGGGTACAATGACCCGCGACTGTGGTCCGGCACTTCGGCTATCTTGGGCCTTATGCTGGAAGCGCAGGAGGTGATCGAGCTCATCCAGGGCAAGTTGCATATCTGGACCAGGGAGCTGGTCCAAATGATGCCCAACCTGGTGTTGGCGGTCCTGATCGTGGTGGTCGGCTGGCTCTTTGCGCGTATGCTGCGTAGGCTGGTGCAGCGATTGCTGGCACGTATCACGGATAGCCGGACACTGCAACGCCTGATCGGCAACACCATCTACCTCACCGTCCAGTTCACCGCGCTCTTCGCCGCCCTCACGGTGCTGCACTTGGACAAAACGGTGACCTCGATCCTGGCCGGTGCGGGTATTCTGGGCCTGGCACTGGGATTCGCGTTCCAGGACATTGCCGCGAACTTCATCTCCGGTATCATGATGGCCGCACAACGCCCCATCCGTACCGGTGAACTTGTGGAGACCGCGGGCCATGTCGGTGTGGTGGAGCGTATCGATCTGCGGACCACGGAGATCAAGAACCTGCAGGGCATCCAGGTGATCATCCCGAACAAGGAGATCTTCCAGACCGTCCTCGTGAACTACACCCGGAACGGCACCCGACGGGTGGATCTGGAGGTCGGTATCAGCTATGGCGAGGACCTGGAGCATGTGGAACAGGTGGTCATAGCGACCGTCGAAGGACTGGCCCAGCGGGTGGATGGCACGCAAGTGGAGTTGTTCTACAAGGGCTTCGGTGACAGCAGCATCGGCTTTGAGGTACGCTTCTGGATCCATGCCACCAGCAATGGACATTACATGGACATGAAGAGCCGGGCCGTGAAAGCCATCAAGGCAGCGTTCAACAAGGAAGGCATCACCATCCCGTTCCCGATCCGCACCTTGGATTTCGGTATCAAGGGGGGAGAGAAGCTGGATGCGATGTTGAGCGAGCGACGAAGCCCCTGATCGGAAGTGATCACACCGTCGCCACCACCTTCAGCTCGATCGCGATCGGCGTCGGCAGGCAATTGATCTCCAGTGTGGTCCGGCAAGGAGGGTCCTTCTCGAAGTGCTCTTTCCACAGCCGGTTGTACTCCGCGAAATCATCCTTCATATTGGTGAGGTACACGGTCACATCCACGATCTTCTCCCAACTGCTGCCCGAGTCCTCGAGGATCCACCGCACGTTCTGGAACACGCTGCGCACCTGCGTGGCGATGTCGTAGGACAGGATGTTCCCCGCGTCATCGAGTTCCACACCCGGTATCTTTTTGGTCCCGCGTTCGCGCGGACCCACGCCGCTGAGAA
>JAHEFL010000355.1 GCA_024640205.1 Flavobacteriales bacterium
TGGATGCGCCTCGGTGGAGGCCCATGAGGTGTATGTGTACCCTGTTCCCACTGCAGCGTTCATGGCCACCCCCTTCAGCCAGCAGTTCCCGGATGCCACCGTTACGCTGAACAATACCAGCAGTGCAGGTCCCTGGACCCATGCATGGGACTTCGGTGATGGTGTTACCAGCAGCATCGAGGATCCAGGTACGCACAGCTATACGACCTGGGGCACGTTCACGATCACATTGACGGTGAGCGGTACGTACTGCACGGCCACCACCGACCAGGAAGTGGTGATCACGCCGCCCTTGCCCACGGCCAGCTTCCTGGGGCAGGGTGAAGGCTGCGCTCCGCTCACGGTACAGTTCACGAACACCTCGCTCTCTGCGCTCAGCTACCAATGGAATTTCGGTGATGGGGGAACGAGCACCGCGGACAACCCGGCCTACACCTACAATGTGCCGGGTACCTATACGGTAAGCCTCACGGCCTTCGGTGTCGGGGGTGGAGTGAACACCGCTATCAAGGTGGATTCGGTGGTGGTGCATCCGCGCGCCACGGCATTTTTCGTGTTGCAGCCCGAGGAGGTGATCGTACCCTCCCAACCGGTGTTCACCTACAACCTCTCTGCCAACGCCACGACCTACCAATGGGATTTCGGGGATGGCACCACCTACAACACGCTGAACCCGGTGCACTACTACACCGAGGCGGGCACCTTCGATGTTACGCTGATCGCGAACAATCAATGGAACTGTCCGGACACTTTCCAATTGCTTGGCGCGGTGACCGGGGAAGTGGCGGGGGATCTCGCTTTCCCCAACGCCTTCACCCCGAACAGCACCGGACCCGGTGATGGCAGCTACGACCCGCGCAGTTATGACAATGATGTGTTCTTCCCCTTGCACGATGGTGTGGAGGACTACCGCCTGGAGATATTCAACCGCTGGGGTGAACTCCTCTTCGTATCCGATGACGTCCGCAGGGGTTGGGATGGCTACTACCGTGGCCAGCCTGCCAAGCAGGATGTCTATGTCTGGAAAGCTTTCGCCCGCTTCAGCGATGGTCGTGAGACCGTGCTGAAGGGCGACGTCACATTACTCCGCTAAGCCTATGCATCGCACCCTATCCATGGTTCTCTTCACCCTTGCGGTCACCGGCCTGCAAGCACAGAAGAACTACAAGCGCGTCCACAACCAGATGCTCGATCAGGCCAAGCTCCTGCTGGCGAACGAGGAGTATGAGGAGGCGGCGAAGATCTACCGTCGACTGGTGATGATCGACACCACGTTCGCTGAAGTGGACTACGAGATGGGCCGCTGTTTGGTGAACATGACCGAAGAGCGGGAAACGTCGATCCCCTTCTTCGAGCGCGCGGTGCGTTGGGGTGACATAGAAGCACACTGGGAACTGGCCCTTGCCCGTCATCGCGGTCAGCGCTTCGATGAGGCCATGGATCTATTGGACCGCTATAAGCAGATGAACTACCGCATGGTGAAGGACGAGGAAGTGGAGCGGCGCAAAGCCATGTGTGTGACGGCCAAGGAAATGATGAAGCACCCGGAGGACCTGCAGATCCGGAACATGGGTTCCATGATCAACTCCTCCGCTCATGACTACTGCCCCTTGGTCACCGCGGATGGAGAGGTGCTCTACTTCACATCGCGGAGAAAGGGAACCACGGGCGACCTCAAGGATGCCACCGGCCAATGGTTCGAGGACATCTGGATGGCACGCCGGATCGATGACATCTGGACCAATTCCGTGAACGTTCGCATGCCCCTCAACACGCGTGTGCACGATGCCACCGTGGGCTTGAACCCCGACGGAAGTTCAATGGTCATCTACCGAACCGGCCAGGACCTGATCAGCGGAGATCTGTACGAGACGCGCTATTCAGATGGAAAATGGGAAGAACCGAAGATGATGACCGAGCGGATCAACTCGAAATACCATGAACCCAGTGCGAGCATTGCACCCGGTGGTGACGAGATCTACTTCACCAGCGATCGTCCCGGTGGCTATGGTGGGCGTGACCTGTACCGCATCCGCAGGCTGCCGAACGGCGAGTGGAGCCTCCCATTGAACCTGGGGCCGAACGTGAACACCGCTTGCGACGAGGATGCCCCGTTCATCCACAGCGACGGCATCACGCTTTTCTTCAGCTCCAATGGCCACCACACCATGGGTGGCTTCGACATCTTCAAGGCCGTACTGGTGAACCCGGACATCAACGTCTGGAGCCGACCGGAGTCGATGGGTTATCCCGTCAATACGGTGAATGACGATATCTACTTCTGCCTGAGCGAGGACGGCTTCACCGGATGGCTTTCCTCCGAGCGTCCCGGTGGCATGGGCCTCCAGGACATCTACCAGGTCGATTTCCCGGGTAGCCAGTTGGACTACATGGTGGTACGGGGTGCCGTGGTGGACCAGTTCGATGAACCCTTGAAGGCACGCCTCATCGTGACCGATGCTGGTGGTGAGGACATCGTGGGTGTATACAATACGAACGAGCGAACGGGACGCTATCTCCTTGTACTTGCGCCGGGTGAACACTATCGCCTGACGGTGGAAGCCCAAGGCCTTCCCACACAGCGCAGCGACCTGCATGCGGTAACGAACAACGGCACGCGCGAGCTGCCGATGGATATCCGGATGGGATCGGGTGAGCAACACCTGTCGCGGAATGAGTGAACGCTATCTCGGTCTGCTGGTCCTGAGCTGGACGGTGGCATTGGATGCGACCGCCCAGGATGCCCAATTCACGCAGTTCTACGCGACCCCTACGTACATGAGCCCTGCCTTTGCAGGTACCGATCTGCAGTCCCGTTTCGGACTGGCTTATCGTGATCAGTGGCCCGCGATACCCGGGGCCTTCATCACGGCCAACTTCGCATTCGACCATTACCTCAGCGACATGAACAGTGGCATCGGGCTGCTGGTGAACCATGATCGCGCAGGGAGCGGTGCCCTGCGCTACACGAGTGTCAGTGCCCAATACGCCTATGAGATCGAACTGAAGCGCAAGGTCTTCCTGCGCCCTGCCTTGCAGGTGGGTTGGGTGAACCATGCGGTGAACTATTCGAGCCTCGTGTTCGGTGACCAGCTGGCACGTGGCGGTACCGTGGGTACGTATGAATCCCTTGATG
>JAHEFL010000356.1 GCA_024640205.1 Flavobacteriales bacterium
ATACTCCGGGTATTGCCCGATGTTATGGAAGGAATGATCGCTCAGGTCGACGCCCGAATGACAGGAGGTACAATTCAATTCGGCGCTGCTGAACAATTGAAGGCCGTTGATCTCTGCAATGTTCAAGGCTTCGGCGTCACCCTGCAGAAAGTGGTCGTATCGCGACCAGCCGCTGACCAACGTCCGCTCGTAATTCGCGATCGCGCGGGTGATCACCCAGGCGTCCAGTTCCCTACCATACGCCTTGAGGCTCATGGTCCCATAGGGTTCCACGTCGCGCAGTGCGCCTGCCACTGCATGGATCTCATGGTCCATTTCCACCGGATCAAGGATCGGAGCGATCACCTGTTGCTCCAGGGTGGGAACACCGCCATCCCGGAAAAAGTTGTCATGATAGCCGAGGTTCGTCAAAGTGGGGGCGTTCCGGTTACCTACCCGACCATCAACCCCCGAACTCACGGAATTCCCATCGGTGAAGGCCCGATCCGGTTGATGACAACTTGCACAACTTATCGTTCCGTCCCGTGATAGGCGAGGTTCGAAGAACAAAGCCTTGCCAAGCTCCACGGATGCCGTTGTTAGCGGGTACAGATCCGAAGCCGGGGATGGAAATCCGTACGGCAACTCCAAGGCGAAGATCCCATCATCCTGCGGGCCATTCAACGCTATATCGCGTGAACAGCCGAGCAGAAGCCCGACGGTCATTAGGACGCCGATGATATAATAGGTTCTCCTCACTCCACCATCATGCTGAGCACGACATTGTTCACCAACTTCCATTGGAGAGGCAGGTTGGAGCCGTGCGCCGAATTCTCAGTTGCCAGATCGATCTGATGATCCGCGGAATGGAAGAATTGATCCACAGCCAAGTGAATGACCATGGAAGTGGTATCCCCCTCGGTAACGATGATGGGAAGACCCGTTCCCAGCTCGAATTCAATGTAACTGGGGTCCATTCCCGGATGGATCGAATAAGCGCTGACGAGGGTGGCCGTGCTCTCCGGATCCGGATCATAACGTCCCTCGAACATCACATAGCGATACCCGGAGGCCCAGGTCCAGAATGTTCCGTTGCTCACACTCAAAGGATGGCCAGGGCCGTAGTTCGCAGGATCCGCATAGTTTAATTCCGCAGGCACACCAAGACCGGCGCGCAACTTGGCCCACTCACCCACGCTCACAGGCCAGTACTTCGTAACCGGTCCGCTGCCCAGGTCGAACAGATCCACGTCCTTGACCATGGATGTATCACCGGGCTCCCCGATCATCCGCACATCGCCGAAATACATCTTCAGCAACTCCACCGTGGTGCGGTAATCCATGAAATTGCGGTACTCCGTGAAGTACTCCAGCGGTTCGCCCTCCCATTCCGGCACGATCGAAACTGCGAGCACCCCGGAAGCCCCTGAAGGAGGCTGCGTGGTAGGAGGTACCACAGGTTCGTCCGGATCATCCGGTTTGCAGCCCACCAATACCATGGAAGTGAGCAGAGGCAGCAGCAGATAGCGTGGGAAGATCGTATTCATGATGATGTAGGAACGCTGATGGAGAAATTCCCTCAGGAGGGACAACCAAATTTACGGCAGCAAGGACCAGAGGTTCCGTGACCTGCCTCACTTCTGAACGACCTTTGGTGGAAGGCTAACTTGGCGTTCTCATGTTCGAGGTCCTTCATAGCAGTGCCGGAGCCGGTAAAACGCATGCCTTGGTGCGGCATTACCTCACGCATTGCATGAGGTCAGAGGACGCTTCGGATTATCGGCAGATCCTGGCCTTGACATTCACCAACAAGGCAGCCGCTGAGATGAAGGAACGCGTGTTGCAATACCTCGAATACCTCGCAGCCGGGACGAAGGAGAATGCGCAGATAGAGGATGTGATCGGTCATCTCCAAAAGAAACTGCACCTTGATCGGGATACCGTACAGGCCAGGGCCAAGGCGGTGCTGGGCCACATGATCCATCATTGGGGTGATGTGGCGATCACGACCATCGACTCCTTCACACGACGCGTGGTGCGACCGTTCGCACGCGACCTTCAGTTGGATCACGACCTCCGGATGACGACAGAGGAGGAATACTACCGCGACCTGGCGGTGGACTCTCTTGTCTCGGAGGTCGGCGGCGACCCTGCCATTACCAAGCTTCTCACCGAGGCCTGTCAGCAATTGTTGCATGAGGAGCGGAAGTGGGACCCCGAATTCCCCTTGCAGGAGCTGAGCAAGGAGTTGACCAAGGAACGTTCGATCAGGCCATTGGAGGAATTGCGGGACTTTCCGATCGCTGCGATCCTGGAACTATCAGGCAGGCTCCGGCGGGAGGAAAATGCGTGGCGTGGAAAAGCGCGTGCCATCGGCCGGAAAGCGATGCGTTTCATACAAGATGCCGGACTCGGTGCGGAGCAACTGGCACACGGCAAGGGCGGCATCTTCGGTTATTTCAGGAAACTGTCGGAATTCCAGGAAGAGTGGCCTATTGCTGGAACCAATGCACGAAGACCAATTGAGACCGGAAAATGGCACAGTAGTAAAGCCTCGGCCCAGCAGGTCGCTGACGTGAACGCCATTTCCGGCGCGCTCACGGCCTTGTACGACGAAGCCGAAACGCTTGCCATGAATGAGTACGCGGCATTCCTTATCCGCCGTGCGGTGGGTCGCGAACTGGTCCCTGCATTCACGCTGCATTCCTTGAACGAACATCTCTGGAAGGTGAAGCAGGAGGACGGGGTGGCCTTTTTCAGTGACCTGACCCGAAAGGTATCCGAGGTGGTGAAGGAGGAACCGGTGTCGTTCATCCACGAGCGCATGGGAGAGCGGTATCACCACTACCTCATCGATGAATTCCAGGACACTTCCGTTCTCCAGTGGAACGCCTTGCTCCCCCTGATTGTTAATGCCCTTGATTCCGGCGGTAGCGCGCTGCTGGTCGGCGATGCCAAGCAGGCCATCTATCGATTCCGGAACGGGGAGGTACAATTGTTCACCGATCTCCCGAAGATCCATGGCCGGGGCGACGATACGGTGGAAGTGGAGCGGGAAAGGACACTCGAACGCTTCTATGTGAAGGGTACGCCGCTGGCTTCCAACTGGCGATCCGCAAGTGTGATCATCGATCACA